>NZ_JACARZ010000047.1:0-33987 GCF_013386315.1 Pseudomonas sp. P7779
ACCATAAGCGGCCGTTACCTGAATAACGGATATGCCCCCAAAAACAGCAGAACTTGCACCCCCCGCGCTCCCATGAAATAGTCAGCCAAGCAAGTGCTTGGTTGGCTACCATCGGAACACAAAGGAGCGCGTCCATGTCTGTCGCTATTCGTTTGCCGCTGCAAGTCTTCTTCGACCGCGAAGCCCGCCACCCACGGCAACGATTCCTGGTTCAGCCCATCAAGGGCGGCGAGGTCCAAACCCTCACCTGGGCCGAAGCCGGTCAACAGGCCCGCTGCGCCGCCCACTGGCTGCGAGCCCGCGACCTGCCCCAGGGCTCCCACATCGCCCTGATCTCGAAAAACTGCGCCCACTGGATCATCGCCGACCTCGCCATCTGGATGGCCGGCCACGTCTCGGTCCCGCTCTACCCCAACCTCACCGCCGACTCCGTCGCCCACGTACTCGAGCACTCCGAAGCCGCACTGGCATTTATCGGCAAACTGGACGACTGGCCCGCCATGTCCGCCGGAGTAAAGGCCGACCTGCCCACCATCAGCCTGCCGCTGTGCCCCGATGGCGAATTCGATTTCACCTGGGCCGACCTGCAAGCCTGCTCACCCATTCAGGACAACCCCGCGCCCGCAGCATCCGATCTAGCCACCATCATCTACACCTCCGGCACCACCGGCCTGCCCAAGGGCGTGATGCACAGCTTCGGCGCGCTGGCCTTCGCGGCCATCCGCGGCACTGAACTGTTCGGCCTGGGGGAGGGCGACCGCCTGCTGTCCTACCTGCCGCTGTGCCACGTCGCCGAACGCATGTTCGTGGAGATGGCCTCGATCTACACCGGACAGACAGTATTTTTCGCCGAGAGCCTCGACACTTTTCTGACAGACCTCAAACGGGCGAGGCCAACAGCGCTGTTCGGCGTACCGCGCATCTGGACCAAATTCCAGATGGGCGTCTATAGCAAAATCCCCCCGAGCCGCCTAGATACCTTGCTGCGCCTGCCCTTCATCGGCAAACGGGTCGGCCACAAAGTACTCGCCGGGTTGGGCCTGGACGCTGTGCGCGTGGCGCTCTCCGGCGCAGCCCCCGTGCCCGAAGCACTGTTGGTCTGGTATCGCCGGCTGGGCCTGGATGTGCTGGAGGTCTATGGCATGACCGAAAGCTGCGGCTACTCCCACGTGTGCCGCCCCGGCCAGCAGAAACTCGGCTGGATCGGCCCGCCATGCCCGGACGTCGAAGTGCGCATTGGTGACGACGGCGAAGTCCAGGTACGCAGCGGCGCGACCATGCTCGGTTATTACAAGGACCCGGCAAAAACTGCCGAGACCCTCACCGCCGACGGCTTCCTGCGCACCGGCGACAAGGGCGAGCAGGGCACCGATGGCCGCCTGCGGCTGACCGGGCGGCTCAAGGAAATCTTCAAGACCAGCAAAGGCAAATACGTGGCCCCGGCGCCGATTGAAAACCGCCTGGCCGAACATGCACGCATCGAGCAGGTGTGCGTGGTGGGCGATGGCTTGAGTGCGCCCATGGGCCTGTGCGTGTTATCTGCCGTGGGTCTGCAAGATGCCGCAGGCGCTGGGCGCCAGGCTTTGCAGGGCAGCCTTGAACGCTTGCTGGAAGAGGTCAACCAAGTGCTGGATAAACATGAGCGCTTGCGCCAACTGGTGGTGGTGAAAGACAGTTGGGCGGTGGAAAACGGTTTTCTCACGCCGACCTTGAAGATCAAGCGCAACGTGATTGAATCAGCCTACGGGTCGCAGTTCCTGGCCTGGAGCGAGCGCTCCGAAGCCGTGCTGTGGCAGGATTGAGCACTGACATAAAACCAATAAGGACCGATCAATGAGCCTGTGGCGCACCCAACCGAATATCGAGCAACTGAATGCGATTCAGAAAAACACCATCGGTGAAGTACTGGATATCCGCTTTGAACGTTTTGACGACGAGTCCCTGACAGCCAGCATGGTGATCGACCACCGCACCCATCAACCCTACGGCCTGCTGCACGGCGGCGCGTCGGTGGTACTCGCGGAAACCGTGGGCTCCATGGCCAGTTACCTGTGCATCGACGCCAGCAAGTTCTATTGCGTTGGCCTGGAAATCAACGCCAACCACCTGCGCGGCCTGCGCAGCGGGCGGGTGACGGCGGTGGCCAAGCCGATTCATATCGGGCGCACCACCCACGTGTGGGACATCCGCCTGACCAGCGATGAAGGCAAGGCCAGCTGTGTATCGCGCCTGACCATGGCCGTGGTACCGCTGGGGGAGAACCCGCCGGCCCGATAGGCGTGGCGTGAGTGTCATCATTCCTGGCAGTTACAGTCATTGCCGTGACTGCCGGGTCTGGGGAGAATCAACACTCTGTTTACGGTGATGGATCAGGTATGTCGCAGCACGTGTTTTTCGCTCACGCCAATGGCTTTCCTTCGGCGACCTACGGCAAATTGTTTGCCGCCCTGGCCCCGGAGTACGCCGTCGCGCATTTGCCGCAGCACGGTCACGACCCCCGGTTTCCAGTGGATGACAATTGGCAGAACCTGGTGGACGAACTGATCCACCACCTTGAGCAACAACCGGAGCCGGTGTGGGGCGTGGGCCATTCGTTGGGTGGCGTGCTGCACCTGCACGCGGCCATGCGTAGCCCGCAGCTGTATCGCGGGGTGGTGATGCTGGATTCGCCGGTACTGACCCTGGCCGATCGCTGGGTAATCCGCGCGGCCAAGCGTTTCGGCTTTATTGACCGGCTGACCCCGGCGGGGCGCACCCTGGGCCGTCGTGAAGAGTTCGCCGACCTGGCGGCTGCGCGCCAGTACTTCGCTGGCAAGACCTTGTTTCGCGGCTTTGATCCCGACTGTTTTGATGCCTACCTGCAACACGGCCTGGAACCGGTGGGTGATCGCCTGCGCCTGCGCTTTGATCCGGCCACCGAAATCAGCATCTACCGCGGCGTACCCCACACCAGCCCCGGCCAGGCCCGGCAACTGAAAGTGCCGCTGGCGGTGGTGCGTGGTCGCCAGAGCCGGGTGGTGATGCGTCACCATGCCAGCGGCGTGGGGCGCATGCCCATGGGCGAAATGCTGACCATGCCCGGCGGCCACATGTTTCCCCTTGAACGCCCACAGGACACCGCCACTTTGATCAAGAACCTGTTTGCCCGTTGGGAAGCTCGCCAGCGCGAGCGCAGTTGCGCATGACTGCGCCTGTCGAAGAAGTCCGCCTGGCGCTGCCGCACATCGAGTTGGCGGCGCATCTGTTCGGCCCTGAAGACGCTTTGCCGGTGATTGCCCTGCATGGCTGGCTGGACAACGCCAACAGCTTTGCCCGGCTGGCACCGAAACTCGATGGCCTGCGCATCGTCGCCCTGGACATGGCCGGCCATGGTCACTCGGCCCATCGACCCGCTGGCGCCGGTTATTCCCTTTGGGATTACGTCCACGACGTGCTGCAAGTCGCCGAACAACTCGGGTGGAAACGTTTTGCATTACTTGGCCACTCCCTCGGCGCCATCGTTTCCCTGGTGTTGGCCGGCGCCTTGCCGGAGCGGGTGACGCACCTGGGATTGATTGATGGCGTGATCCCGCCGACCGGCACCGCAGACAACGCCGCCGAACGCCTCGGCATGGCGTTGCAGGCGCAAATGAACCTGCAGGACAAGCGCAAGCCGGTGTACAGCACCCTTGATCGCGCGGTGGAAGCGCGGATGAAAGGCGTGGTGGCAGTCAGTCGTGAAGCCGCCGAACTGCTGGCCCAGCGTGGCTTGATGCCCGTGCCGGGTGGTTACACCTGGCGCAGCGACAGCCGCCTGACCCTGGCCTCCCCCATGCGCCTGACAGAAGAACAGGCGATGGCCTTCGTGCGCCGAGTCGGCTGTCCGACACAGTTGGTGGTCGCCGAAGACGGCATGTTGGCGAAACATTCCGAATTGCTTTCCGGGCTTCCGTTCCAGGTGACTACCTTGCCCGGTGGCCATCATTTGCACCTGAATGACGAGCCAGGCGCTACCCTTGTTGCAGACTGTTTCAATCGGTTCTTCTCCACGCCTTGACTTGGCGGGGTCAACTGCCGAGGCTGGGCGGATCGAAAGGGAGTCAACCATGAACGATCTCAACACCGCAGCGCACCCCAATGGCCAGGGCGCGCCGATCCGATGAGTATGCCGAAGGGATTTTTCCGTGTTCTGGGGCTGTGCTGTTTCAGCCCGCTGGTGTTTGCCGCCGACGTACCGGGTAGCCAGGACTTGCCCGCCGTGGCCCGTCAGGTCGACGCGCAGATTGTCGACTACCGTCCCGCCGAAGAGAAAGAACGTATCTACCCGCTGGGCTCGATCCGCAAGATCAGCGGCCAGCTGCGCTATGAAGGCCAGGCCACCGCCCGCGGCCAAGCCACTGCCATCACCTATGAACTGCCTGCCGAGCACACCTCCAGCGCCGCCTTTACCGCCACCCGCGAAGCCTTGCAGGCCCAGGGCGCGCAACTGCTGTTCTGGTGCCAGGCCCGTGATTGCGGTGAAAGCAGCCTGTGGGCCAATGAAGTGTTCGGCAATGCCAAGCTGGTGGGCGCCGACGGCCAGCAGGAATACCTGCTGCTGCGCCTGGCGGCCCCGCAGGACAACTCCCTGGTCGCGTTGTACGGCATCACCCGGGGCAATCGACGGGCGTACCTGCACGTGGAACAGATGGACGCCAGCGCACCGTTGGGCGATTTGCTGCCGACCTCCGCTACGCTGCTGCGGGAACTGAAAAGCACTGGCGAGCTGGATTTTCCCAAGCTGGGCGCCGAGCCTGACGCCACCTGGCTCACCCTTATTTCCCGCGGATTGAACCTGGATGCCACGTTGCGGGTCAGTTTGACCGGGCCCACCGCCGAGGCATGGCGCCAGGGCTTGATCGATCAGGGCGTACGTGCGGCGCGCCTGGAAACCGGCACTACTGAAGCCAAGGGTTTGCACCTGCATCTGATACGCTGACCGTTCCAGGGCGAACGGACCCGCGCCGTTCGCCTAAGCTCTTCCTCTTACAGACTTCTTTTCGAGAAACCACATGCTCAATAACGATCGCCTGCTGGTGCAGATCCTGCTGCTGGTGTTGTTTGGTGCCAGCTTCTGGGTGATGGCGCCGTTCTGGTCGGCGCTGTTCTGGGGCGCGGTACTGGCGTTTGCCAGTTGGCCGGTGATGCGCTTGCTCACCCGCTGGCTGGGCGGTCGCGAATCGCTGGCCGCCGGGATCCTGACCCTGGTCTGGATGCTATTGGTGGCGTTGCCGCTGGTTTGGCTGGGGTTCAACCTGGCCGACCATGTGCGCGATGCCGTGGGCCTGATCAAGGATATCCAGGTGGATGGCTTGCCTGCGGCGCCCACCTGGCTCGGTTCCATTCCCTTTGTCGGCGAACGATTGGTGGCGATGTGGGACAGCATCGACCAGCAGGGCGCGGCACTGATGGTCACGTTGAAACCGTACCTGGGCCAGGTCGGCAACTGGTTGCTGGCCCGCAGTGCGCAGATCGGCGGCGGCATCCTGGAACTGACCCTGAGCCTGGTGTTCGTGTTCTTTTTCTACCGTGACGGGCCGCGCCTGGCGATGTTTGTGCATCGCTTGCTGGAGCGGTTGATCGGCGACCGGGCGGGTTATTACATCGAACTGGTCGCGGGTACGGTGCAGCGGGTGGTCAACGGTGTGATCGGCACCGCTGCCGCCCAGGCCTTGCTGGCGCTGATCGGCTTCTGGATTGCCGGTGTTCCGGGGGCTTTGGTGCTGGGGATCGTGACGTTCCTGCTCAGCCTGATTCCGATGGGCCCGCCGCTGATCTGGATTCCGGCCACCGCCTGGCTCGCCTGGAAGGGCGACTACACCTATGCGGTGTTCCTCGGTGTATGGGGCACGTTCATCATCAGCGGCGTCGACAACGTGCTCAAGCCCTACCTGATCAGCCGTGGCGGCAACCTGCCGCTGGTGATCGTGTTGCTGGGGGTGTTTGGCGGGTTGATTGCGTTCGGCTTTATCGGCCTGTTTATCGGCCCGACATTGCTGGCGGTGGCGTATAGCTTGTTGACCGACTGGAGTGCCACCCAGGCTCAGGTGCGGCGGGAAGATAAAACCGGGCAGTAATGGTTCCTGCAGGGCGCAGGAACCATTCCTACGCCCTTGGCAGCCACATTACGGCGGTAAGGCCGCCGCCCGGAGTTTCCTCCAGGCTCAGCCGTCCACCGAGGCGTTCCACGGCTTCCTTGGAAATCGTCATGCCCAACCCCACGCCACCGGAATTGCGGTTGCGCGAGCCTTCCAGCCGATAAAACGGTTCAAACACCGCCTCGCGTTTATCCGCCGCAATGCCCGGGCCGTGGTCGATCACCTTCACCACCAGCGCCTGCGGAGTGTCCGCGAGTTCGATGCGCGCGGTGCCGGCGTACCGCAGGGCGTTATCGATCAGGTTGTTCAGGCACGAACGCAGGGCCATCGGTTGCACTTGCAGCGGCGCGCACTCACCACTGCATTGCACATCGGAGCCGCGGTCCTGGGCGTTTTCACTCAGGGATTCCACCAGCGCCTGCACATCCAGCCAATGCCGGGTTTCGCTGGTGCGTTGCTCGTGCAGGTAGCTCAGGGTGGCGTCGAGCATGCCGATCATGTCGTCCAGGTCCTGGCGCATCTGGCCCTGCAGCTTGGTGTCTTCGATCTGTTCCAGGCGCAGCTTGAGCCGTGACAGCGGCGTGCGCAGGTCGTGGGACACGGCGCCCAGCATGCGGGCACGCTGGGTGACCTGTTCGCGGATGCGCTTTTGCATCAGGTTGAAGGTCGATGCCGCTTGCCGCGCCTCCCGTGGGCCGGACTCGTTCAGCGGTGGGCTGTCGAGGTCCAGGCTCAGGCGCTCGGCCGCGGCGCTCAGGCGCTGGATTGGCCGGCTGAGCAGCTTGGCGCCGTACCAGGCGGCAATGATCAGCGAGATAAACTGGAAGGTCAGCGGCACCACAGGCCCGCCGAACCAGGGACGGCGATGCTCCTTGGGCATTGGCGTCAGGCTGCCGTCCGGTTGCTCGATGAAGGTCTCGTGGGGCGGAGGGGGCGGCGGGCCATAATGGTGAAACCAGAAGAATGCCAGCGCGTGGGCCAGCACAATCGCCACCAGCAACACACCGAACAGCCGCCCGAACAGGGTGTTGAAGGCGTTGCGCATCAGCCGATATCTCGGGCGTCGAACAGGTAGCCTTCACCGCGTACGGTCTTGATCAACTGCGGGGCCTTGGGGTCGTCCCCCAGCTTCTGGCGCAGGCGCGAGACCAGCAGGTCAATGCTGCGATCAAAGGCCTCGATGGAGCGACCCCGGGCCGCGTCCAGCAATTGTTCGCGGCTCAGCACCCGGCGCGGGCGCTCGATAAACACCCACAGCAAACGGAATTCGGCGTTGGACAGCGGCACCACCAGCCCGTCGTCGGCCACCAGCTGGCGCAGCACGCTGTTGAGGCGCCAGTTGTCGAAGCGGATATTCGCCCGCTGCTCGGTGCGGTCATCCCGCACCCGGCGCAGGATGGTCTGGATGCGCGCCACCAGTTCACGGGGCTCGAAGGGCTTGGACATGTAGTCGTCGGCCCCCAGTTCCAGGCCGATAATGCGGTCGGTAGGTTCGCAGCGGGCGGTGAGCATCAGGATCGGGATGTCCGATTCCGCCCGCAGCCAGCGGCACAGCGACAGGCCGTCTTCGCCCGGCAGCATCAGGTCGAGCACCACCACGTCGAAGGTCTCCGCTTGCATGGCCTGGCGCATGGCCGCGCCATCGGTCACGCCGCTGGCGAGGATATTGAAGCGCGCCAGGTAATCGATCAGCAGTTCGCGGATCGGCACGTCGTCGTCGACAATCAGTGCGCGGGTGTTCCAGCGCTTGTCTTCACCCACAAGCGAGCCTTTTTGATCGTCATTCAGCACAGGAGTCAGGGTTTGCATGGTGCGATCATCTACCTGGTGGGCCGCCGGGCCGAGGATCGGCGGCGAGGTTGTTGCGTTCAGCATAGGCGCCCAGCCCCGGGGCTGGAAGTTCTGTACGGTGGTTCACGTGTGCGAGGCTAATCTTCGGGGGTATTGCAGGCATGTCGGGAATGTATCTGTTTCGACACAATTGCCCGGGAGCCCGCAATCTGGCGGCTAAATCGCGAATTACCGATCATCGGATCCCGCAAACCCGCTGCTTGCGCTACAATCCGCGCCGATTTCGACTTGCCTGAGAGCCCATTCCAATGTCCGCCTGCCAGACTCCTATCATCGTCGCCCTGGATTACCCCACTCGTGACGCCGCACTGAAGCTGGCTGACCAGTTGGACCCCAAGCTTTGCCGGGTCAAGGTTGGCAAGGAACTGTTCACCAGTTGTGCCGCCGAAATTGTCGGCACCTTGCGTGACAAAGGGTTCGAGGTGTTCCTCGACCTGAAATTCCACGATATCCCCAACACCACCGCGATGGCGGTCAAGGCCGCCGCCGAAATGGGCGTGTGGATGGTCAACGTGCACTGCTCCGGCGGCTTGCGCATGATGGCTGCGTGCCGTGAAGTGCTCGATCAGCGCAGCGGCCCCAAGCCACTGCTGATTGGCGTGACCGTGCTGACCAGCATGGAGCGTGAAGACCTGGCCGGCATCGGCCTGGACATCGAGCCACAGGAACAAGTGCTGCGCCTCGCGGCCCTGGCGCAAAAGGCTGGCCTGGACGGCCTGGTGTGCTCGGCGCTGGAAGCCCAGGCGCTGAAGACCGCCCACCCGGCGTTGCAACTGGTGACCCCGGGGATTCGCCCGGCGGGCAGCGCCCAGGACGACCAGCGTCGCATCCTGACCCCGCGCCAGGCCCTGGATGCCGGTTCCGATTACCTGGTGATCGGTCGCCCGATCAGCCAGGCGGCCGACCCGGCCAAGGCGCTGGCAGCGGTAGTTGCCGAGATTGCCTGACCTACCCGACCTGAAGCGGGCACGGTAAAAAATTGTGGGAGCGGGCTTGCTCGCGAAGGCGGTGTGACAGTCAATGCATAAGGTGACTGCTCTACCGCCTTCGCGAGCAAGCCCGCTCCCACATTTGGTTCTGCGGTGTGTCAGTTGACCTTCAACACCAACTTCCCAAAGTTCTCACCGTTGAACAGCTTCATCAGCGTCTCCGGGAACGTCTCCAGCCCCTCGACTATATCTTCCTTGCTCTTGAGCTTGCCCTGAGCCATCCAGCCGGCCATTTCCTGCCCGGCAGCGGCAAAATTCGCCGCGTGGTCCATCACCACAAACCCTTCCATGCGCGCACGATTGACCAGCAGTGACAGGTAGTTGGCCGGCCCTTTGACAGCTTCCTTGTTGTTGTACTGGCTGATGGCGCCGCAGATCACTACGCGGGCTTTCAATGCCAGGCGGCTGAGCACGGCATCGAGAATGTCCCCGCCGACGTTATCGAAATACACGTCCACACCTTTCGGGCACTCGCGCTTGAGGCCGGCATGCACGTCTTCGTTCTTGTAGTCGATGGCGGCATCAAAACCCAGCTCATCCACCAGGAACCTGCATTTGTCGGCGCCGCCAGCGATGCCTACCACGCGGCAGCCTTTAATCTTGGCAATCTGCCCGGCAATGCTGCCCACCGCGCCTGCCGCGCCGGAGATCACCACGGTCTCGCCGGCCTTGGGCGCGCCGGTGTCCAGCAGGGCGAAGTAAGCGGTCATGCCGGTCATCCCCAGCGCCGACAGATAACGCGGCAACGGCGCGAGTTTCGGATCGACCTTGTAGAAACCCCGCGGCTCACCGAGGAAGTAATCCTGCACACCCAAGGCACCGTTGACGTAGTCGCCCACGGCAAATTTCGGGTTGTTCGACGCGATCACCTTGCCTACGCCCAAGGCGCGCATGACTTCGCCGATACCCACCGGTGGAATGTAGGATTTGCCCTCGTTCATCCAGCCGCGCATGGCCGGGTCCAGGGACAGGTATTCGTTGTGCACCAGCACCTGGCCGTCCTGGGGTGTACCCACCGGCACTTCCTGGTAAGTGAAGGTGTCCCGCGTGGCCGCGCCGACCGGGCGTTTGGCGAGCAGGAATTGGCGGTTGGTCTGGGCAGTCATGGCAGCGACTCTTGAGAAGTGGACCTTGAGTGATAGACCCTTCGGGCTGCACCGGCAAGGTGCGCGGCACCTGCGAATGCCCACCCATCCACTGCAATGATAGTGATGCCGGTGCCGTTATCACTGCGGCTCATGGTTCGCCAACCGGGCTTTTGATAGTGCTGACGCGCCGATGGTGGCTCTGGCTAGACTGGGGTCATCGAGCATCCCCATCGAAGGAACATCCACCATGAGCATGACATTTTCCGGCCAGGTCGCCCTGGTGACCGGTGCGGCCGCCGGCATTGGCCGCGCCACTGCGCTGGCGTTCGCCGCTGAAGGCTTGAAAGTCGTAGTCGCCGACCTGGACGCGGCTGGCGGCGAGGGCACTGTGGCGCTGATTCATCAGGCCGGTGGCGAAGCGGTGTTTGTGCGCTGCAATGTCACCCTCGAAGCGGACGTGCAGCAGTTGATGCAGCAGACCGTGGCCACCTATGGCCGGTTGGACTATGCCTTCAACAACGCCGGGATCGAGATCGAGAAGGGCAAGCTGGCGGACGGCAGCCTGGATGAGTTCGACGCAATCATGGGCGTCAACGTCAAGGGCGTGTGGCTGTGCATGAAGTATCAACTGCCGTTGCTGCTGGCTCAGGGCGGCGGCGCCATCGTCAACACGGCTTCTGTGGCAGGACTTGGGGCGGCGCCGAAGATGAGTATCTATGCCGCGTCCAAGCACGCGGTGATCGGCCTGACCAAGTCGGCGGCGATCGAGTACGCGAAAAAGAAAATCCGCGTCAACGCGGTATGCCCGGCCGTGATCGACACCGATATGTTCCGCCGTGCCTATGAAGCTGACCCGCGCAAAGCCGAATTTGCCGCCGCCATGCACCCGGTCGGGCGTATCGGCAAGGTCGAGGAGATCGCCAGCGCAGTGCTTTATCTGTGCAGCGACGGTGCTGCCTTCACCACGGGCCAGGCATTGGCGGTGGACGGTGGCGCGACCGCGATTTAGGAAGTGAGGCGGATGCCATTCAGAAAAGCGTTGGAGGCGCTGTGGGGTTTTTCCGCAGGTGGCCAGATGCCTCACCTGAATGTGTTTCACTAGGTAAATAATTCAATTAAATCAATGATTTAATAAATCTTGATCGCGGCTGTCATTGGGCTTCTGTGCTTAACTGGTTTGGGTTAAATGACAACAGTTTAAGTGAGTGGCTCATGGATTTAGGGATCGATCGACAAGCCCTTGTACCGGTAGTGCAGCAAATCGTCAGTGCGCTGGCCGCCTGGATTCGCGAGAGCGGCGCCAGCCCCGGGACGCGGTTGCCCTCGGTGCGGCAACTGGCCCACGAGAACCTGCTCAGTCAGTCCAGCGTCATCGAGGCGTTCGAGCGGATGGTTGCCCAAGGTGTGCTGGCCTCAAGGCAAGGCGCCGGTTTCTGTGTGGCCCAGCCACCCGCCGAGCGTGGTCTTCGCGGTGAAAACCAATGGTATGAGGGCGCCGAGTCGGGGTGGGGCGCCTTCATCGACAATCAACTGGGCGAACTGAAACTGGGATGCGGCTGGCTGCCGGACACCTGGCGCGAGAGCGACGATATCAGCTACGCGATTCGTGAAGTCACCCGCACCGACACCGCGGCCGTCTTCAACTACAGCACGCCGCTGGGCCTGCCGGCCCTGCGTGAACAGCTGCTCAAGCGCCTGGCGCACATCCAGGTGGCAACCCGGGTCGAGCATATCCTCACCACCCACGGCGCGAGCCACGCCCAGGACCTGCTGATCCGCACGTTGCTCAAGGCCGGCGATACCGTGGTGGTGGAAAGCCCGGGGTACGGCAACCTTTACCGCCAACTGGCCTTTCATGGTGTCAAGCTGCTGGAAGTGCCGCGCACCCGTGGCGGCCCGGACATGCCTGCCCTGGAAGCGCTGTTGCGCGGGCACCGGCCCAAGTGCCTGTTCATCAACAGCCTGTATCACAACCCCACCGGCACCAGCCTGTCCCTGGCGGTGGCCGAGCGCTTGCTGCAACTGGCCCATTCCCAGGACTTCTTCATCATCGAGGAGGACGTCTATGGCGACCTGCAACATGCCACCTGCACCCGGTTGTCGGCGTTGCCCCACGAGGACCGGGTGATCTATGTCTCGAGTTTTTCCAAGACCCTCAGCAGCGCCTTGCGGGTGGGGTACCTCACGGCCAGCGGGGCGATCATCGCGCAATTGGCCAGGGTCAAGACCTTGACCGGCATCGGCACCTCGCGGTTTGCCGAGGCGGTGGTGGCGACGTTGCTGGCCAATGGTACCTACCGCAAGTGGGTGCAACGCCTGCGCCGGCGGCTGAGCACGGAAATGGCCATGACCCTGCAGGTGCTGGAAGACGAAGAGTGGGAGGTGTTTGCGGTGCCGGCGGGGGGCATGTTCCTCTGGGCGCGCCCTGGTGTCGGCGACCGTTCCACCGTGCAGGCACGGGCTCGCCGGCTGGGGGTGTTGCTGTCGCCGGGGGCGCTTTTCAGCCCTACGGGCGAATCCAGCGACTGGCTGCGCATCAATGTGGCCTACGCTTCTGATCAGCGTGCACTGGCGTTGTTCAAGGCCATGGGGCCGGCAGGATCGACCTCTACCATTCTGAAAACGACGAGGATGTAGCTTTTTGCCATTATTGTGGCGCCAAACCCTTGTATTCAGTGCCCCGGGGTTGCGAATCTCGCTGCATCGAAACCTGGTTTGATGGCATTCGCCATTGCAAGAGGACTCAAGTGCAATGATTTCTGCCGTGCAACGACGTTTTGCCAACCTCGGTATGGCCAAGAAACTGGGCTTGGGCTTTGCCCTGGTACTACTGTTGACGGCATTGGTGGCCGCGATTGGCGTGTGGTCGCTGCAAACCGTTGGCCAGCGCTTCGAGGGCCTTAAAGCCATGTCGGCGCTCAACAGCGGCTTGCTCAAGGTGCGCTTGATCGAGCAGGACTACGCGTTGCATGCCGACCCCAAGTCGGTGGACGCCTTGCACGAAAGTGTCGACGCGTTGGCGGCCCAGGCGGTAATTCTCAAGGCCCAGTCGCCTGCCAATGTCCCGGTGATGAGCGACGTCGAGCAGGCGCTGGCGGCGTATCGCAAGGCGTTCGATGAGTTTGTCGAGCTGACCCAGACCAAGGACCTGGCGCTGGAAATGGCCAGTTGGTCGGTCTCCAGTGTCGCCAACAACCTTGATGTGTTGCAGGCCGGGCTGGCGGACGACGGCGCCTATGGCCTCAAGGAAAGCCAGGGCAAGGAAGGTGCCGAATTCATCGAGCAGGCGGGGCAGGTCAGCCAGGTCTCGCGCCTGATGCTGCAGGCCATGAACGAAGCGCACGTGCGCCTGGACCAGAGCCGCAAGGGCGATGACGAGAACGCCGAGCAGGGCAAGATCGAGCAGGCCGATCAGGCCCTGGCCCAGGTCGAACAGCTGAAAACCACCGTCAAGGATCCTGGCTACCAAACCTTGCTTAACGAAGTGTCCGGGCATATCGCGGCCTTCAGCGAAAAACTCGGCGAATACACCGGGCTGCTGGCCCAGGAAAAAGTCGTCTACAAGCAGTTGCACGAGCGCGCAGCCGAAGTGGTCACCCGGGTCAATCAGGCCTACGACGCAGAAGACCTGTCGATGCAGTCGCAGTTGAAGAAAAGCGCGTTGCTGATCATCGGTTCTTCGGCGTTGGCGTTATTGGTCGGGCTGATTGCCGCGTGGATCATTACCCGTTTGATCGTTGCGCCGTTGCGCAGCGTGATTGCAGTGGCCCAGCAGATTGCCGCCGGTGATCTCAGTGGCCGTATGGAAGTCAGTCGCCGGGACGAGATGGGCCAGTTGATGCTCGCGATGCAACAGATGAGCAGCGGCCTCAGCAGCATGGTCAGCGGGTTGCAGGCGGGTATCGAGCAACTGGCCAGCTCTGCCCATTCGCTGTCCAGCGTCACCGAGCAGACCAATATCGAGGTCAGCAGCCAGAAGGAAGAAACCGAGCAGGTGGCCACGGCCATGAACCAGATGACCGCCACCGTGCACGATGTGGCGCGCAACGCCGAAGAAGCGGCCCAGGCGGCGCAGACGGCGGATGACAAGGTCGACAGCGGCCAGCAGGTGGTGCGCCAGAGCTTGCAGCGTATCGAGTTGCTGGCCAGCTCCGCGACCTCCGCCAGTACCAGCATCGAAAGCCTGAGCGCGGAGATCCAGACTATCGGTACCGTCCTTGAGGTGATCAAGAGCGTGGCCGAGCAAACCAACCTGCTGGCGCTGAATGCGGCCATCGAGGCGGCGCGGGCGGGCGAGCAGGGCCGCGGTTTTGCCGTGGTGGCCGACGAGGTGCGGGCGCTGGCCAAGCGCACCCAGCAATCGACCGAGGAAATCGAACGGTTGGTGAGTACCTTGCGCAGCGCTGCGCAGGCTTCGGTGCAGCAGATCAGGCAGAGCGGCGAACTGGTCAAGCTGGCGGTCAGTGATGCCCTGGAAACCGAAAGCGCCCTGGGCAGCATCGCGGCGGCGGTGTCGTTGATCCAGCAGATGAACCAGCAGATTGCCGCAGCGGCCGAAGAGCAAAGCTCGGTGGCCGAGGAAATCAACCGCAGCGTCACCTGCATCCGTGCGAGTGCCGATCAATCGGCGTTGAGCATGCAGGGCAATGCAGCGTCGAGCATCGAGCTGGCGCAGTTGGGTACGGAGCTTAAGGGGATGGTCGGGCACTTCCGCCTTTGATCACCGCAGGCCTGCGGCGATCAAAGGGCAGGGCGGTCAGGCGTTGTTGGCCAGGAAGGTCAGCAGCGCTTCGTTGACGAAATCGGGGTTTTCCCGGCTGGAGATATGCCCGGCGTGCGGAATCAACGTCAGCGCGCAGCCGATCAAGGCCGCCATTTCTTCTGATTCGGCCGGTGGGCGTGGCTTGTCCTGCTCGCCACACATCACCAGGGTGGTGTCGGTGTCGAGGCGCGCCAGTTGTTCCAGCACATCCGCGCGGCTGAAGATAATCCGGCCCAGCGGCACGATGCTGTGCACCAGGCGCTCCTTGGGGAAGGCCTGCAGTGCGTTGCGGAAATCCTGGTACAAGGCCGACTCCCGGTCGATACCGGGACGGAAGAAGATCGGCGCCACCACATCCAGCAGCGGTTCCGGAATGGCGCCGGCGTCTTCGATCATCTTGAACAGCGAAAAGTAGTATTGGCGAGTGGCTTCCGGCTCGGCGCCCAGGTGCGTGTCCATTAGCACCAGGCTGTTGACCCGCTCGGGAGCCAGCAGCGCCAGACGTGCGCCCCACATGCCGCCGACCGACAAGCCCACGAGGTTGACCTGGGCAATGTCCAGGTGATCCAGCAGCGCCAGGTGCTGGCGTGCGAGGTCGTCCAGGGATGCAGTGTTTGCAGGCAGTGCGCCGGACTCGCCGTGGCCCCAAAGCTCGGGGACGATCACCCGGTACTGTTGCGACAGCGCTTCGATCTGCGGCGCCCACATCTGGCTGTCCCACAGGTAGCTGGAACCGAGGAGAACGGCCGGGCCGGTGCCCAGGTCGAGGTAGTGCAGCGGTTGTCCATCGATGAGCACGACAGGCATGGCGAAGCCCTTTTCGTTAACGGAGTGAGGGGGCCTTTTTTACGCTATTCGAGGGGAAGGGGATAGGTGCAGAGTGATGGCATGTGGCGAGCGGGTTTGCCGCCCACCACAATGGCAGGGGATCAGTCGTAGATGGCTTTCTTCTTCCAGTCGGCGTCCGCATCCACCACTTTCAAGCCTTCGGTCAATTCGTTGACCTCGTCTTCAGCCGGTTCAAGGTTGGACAGCACCATGGAGTTGGCGCGCGCCAGCTGTTTCTCGAGCAATTGCAGCTGCTGGCTGTACACCACCGGCTCCGGTTGCTTGCGCAGGTACTGCACGCCGCGTTCGAACGCCAGGCGAGCCTGGCCCGGCTGGCCTTGTTGCAGCGCGTGCTGGCCCAGGTTGTTGAAGAACTCGATGTGCAGCAGCACCAGGATATGGCGAATTTCCTTGATCCAGTGCTTGGCTTCATTGGTCGGCAGGAAACCGTCCTGGGCCGCTCGGGTCACCTGGCCATGCAGTGCTTCGAGCAGGAAACGTACATCCTTGGCCTTGGCTTCGGTCTGGATCGGGCCGGGCGGGTTGTTCACCGGAATCGATTCGCCCTGGGCCACCAGCGCGTTGAGTTCAGTGATGCGTGCCTTGAGCGACGCATTGGACTTGTCGAGGTTCAGCAGGCGCTGATTGACGTTGAGCTCCAGGCGGGTCAGCAGCAACTTGAGTCGCGGCGTCATCAACTGGCCAGGGAAGGTCTCGGTGATTTCGCCGCAGCGGCGCAGCCGGTCATTGAGTTCGATCCGGGTCCGGTTCTTTTCCAGCTTATTGTTTTCCACCACATGGTTCATGTAGCCAATGGCGATCAGTATTACGATCCCGGCTATTACCAGCAGGGTGATCATGAGTGGTGTCACCGGTGTGACCTCTTTATGGGGTTTGCATTGAAGTGTAGTGACTGGTGCAGTGACCGGATAGGACTGAGCGACCAGTTGCGTCAGTAGTTTCTTCTATATAGCTGGGCAGTCCCTGCGTAGATGCACATTGCCATCATTTGCTGTGGCGAACTATAGCGCCTTGTGGAACGCCAGAATATAGGCGCCAAAGCCTGGACGGCGAGAAACCCTTGCAACCCCCGTAAACCACGGCGAAGTCATTGATTTAAATAAATTTATCCTTGGGGGTTGACGACCTCCCAATCCATCCATAGAATGCGCGCCACTTACAGCGTAAAGCACACAGCGAAACGCGGTAGGGAGTGAATGTTGTACGTGTGTCCCCTTCGTCTAGTGGCCTAGGACACCGCCCTTTCACGGCGGTAACAGGGGTTCGAGTCCCCTAGGGGACGCCATATGCGGGAATAGCTCAGTTGGTAGAGCACGACCTTGCCAAGGTCGGGGTCGCGAGTTCGAGTCTCGTTTCCCGCTCCAAATTTAAGCAGTGTTGCCCTCGGGCGGCACTGAGTGAAACCAGGGCGTAATCTTCGGATTTAATCTCTGGGCACTGAAATACACACCATGTGTTTCAGTAGCGTGTCCCCTTCGTCTAGTGGCCTAGGACACCGCCCTTTCACGGCGGTAACAGGGGTTCGAGTCCCCTAGGGGACGCCATTTGCGGGAATAGCTCAGTTGGTAGAGCACGACCTTGCCAAGGTCGGGGTCGCGAGTTCGAGTCTCGTTTCCCGCTCCATATTTAACGAAAACGCCGATCAGCAATGATCGGCGTTTTTGTTTGTGGGTTTTTTGTGAGCCGCAGTGCAATGCCTCGGCCCACGTTGCGTTTGTACCGCTAGAAATTATCCATCGCATGGCACATCGATAGCCTTCCCGATGGCGTCGGTTCAATCGGACTCCATCGTTCGGCACCTTTCGGCAGCTCAGCAAGCTCGAATGAGCAACTCCCGGACATTGATGCTCGCACCATGTAGTCCATGCCGGGCTTGGGGATAAAGGTCATGGTGTTGAAACATTGCCGGCCATATTGCGGCAACCCAAGGTAATGAAAGGCAATGGGCGTGTTCGCCGGAATCACCTGTTCGGACGACACCGCACCGTCCCAGGTGTAAATCGGCCCCGGCATCCCCAGGCTTGCGCCATTGCGGTCGGCGAAGCCGGATTTGGCGGACACCATCACGCCTGCTCCGGGAACATTCCAGTCCAGGCAATCGCGCCCGGGCACTGCGCGCACCATGCCGTCGCTGATAATGCGCAAGCGCGCCGTCTCGGCAGACGGTGGCGCTGTATAGGCGGTGTTGAGGGAGCGGACGTTATATACCTGGCCACAGCCGCTGAGAAGAACCAGGAACAGGGCGGGAATTACACGTAAGGTTCTCATGGCTGGCGGCAGTTCTGGCTGACCGACAGATGCGGCGCGGGCTCAAGCTTGACCATCTGCAAGCCATTAGCACCCTGGAAGATAAAATATTTGTTGCGACAATCCTTAAACGTCTCCGAGTAACCTTCAGCCCGGAATGCTTCCCCGTCGATCTCCCTGGTCACCGTATTGTTGCGGCTGACCACGGCGAGCACCTGCTCATAGCTCTCGCCCATCTTCACCCCGGGCTCACCGGTGGTGGTCATCGAATTGGCGCAGCCGCCAAGCCCGATGGCCGCCCAAACCAGCGCGGCACCGTACAGTCCATTGCGTGTGTTGTTCATCCCTGCTCTCCCTCCATGAGTTATGCAGGGTTGGTCAGCGCAAAGGCGAAAAAGTGCAACCTGGATATCTGGCAATGTGATATTGCCCGCAAAGCCATGCCATTTGCGGGCAACAGCTTAAGGTTTGCCCGGATGCGGCTGCGGGTACTCACTCGTCACTTCCAGTGCCTTGGCATACGGCCCGTCCCACAGTTGCTCGTGTAAATCTCCCACACGCTTGGCCATCGCCTCACTGCGCATCACCACTTCCAGGTTGCGCGAGTTATCGAAATAACCCCCCAGCCAGTTACTGGTGCCCACCCACGCCACTTGCCCGTCGATTTCCATGGTCTTGCTGTGGATCACCCGCGCATAAGGAATGAATCCTTGCCTGGCCTCGGGCAGCGTGACGATCTTGACCTCGACATTCGGCAGCACCGCCAGGCTTTTCAGGTACGGCAATTCCAGCGCTTCGGTGTTCCAGTTGGATACCATCAACTTGATCGAGACCCCGCGCGCTGCCGCTGCACGTACTGCATTGTCGATCATCGCGTAGTAAGGCCGGGTTCTGTCAGGTCCATAGGACAGCGGCGCGTAGTCCAGCAGTTGTACGCGCACTTCCTTTTTCGCCTCGCCCAGCAGACGTGGCAGTTCCAGCTGCGAATCACCCACACCCGGCGGGTTGTAGCGCTGGGGGCTGGCTACCAGGTAGTTGCCGGTGCGTGCCGGTGTGGCGCCTGTGGCGGGCAGGGCAACAGGCTGGTTGTCGGCCAACGCAGCCTGGGCCTGCCAGTCCTGTTCAAAAATGGCCTGGGTCTGGGCGACGACGTTTGCATCACTGATCAACAGCCCGGTTTCGTGGATATGCTCCAGCGAACGCCAGTCGAAGTTCTGGCTGCCGATAAACGCCTGCTTGCCATCCACTACCATGTACTTGGCGTGGATGATCCCGCCACTCAGCTTGCCATAGGGCAGGATGCGGAAGGTCAGGTTGGGAATGGCTTTCAGGCGCTCCAGGGTCGAGGCTTCCGACAGCCGCACGCCTTTTTCTTCCAGTAGGAAGCGAATTTTCACCCCGCGTTTGCCGGCGGCTTCCAGGTGTTCAATCACCTTGTCCATCACCGAGCCAGGATGGTCGGCCGCGTAGAACTGGCCGATGTCGATGCGGCTTTTCGCGCCGTCGAACAGCTGGATCCACACGGGGCCGGGCTGGCGCAGATCGGCGGTGCCAAGTTGGGTGTCCACTGGCACGGTGTGTACCAACTCAAATCCCGGAATTGAAAAGTCCGCCTGGGCAAGCGGACTGAGGAGCAGGCCTGCAAGGCCGGCGATACGTAATTTCAGCGATATGGACATAGGCGTCTCATCGGGCAAAAAAAGGGCGGGCGCATGATGCGCCCGCCCCGGGAAGGTCACGCAGTGCGGGTGTGCAGCGGGGTCGGTACCAGGTGCGGCACTTCACCCTGCACGCGGGCACCGGTTGCCGCGCGGATCAGCAGGATTTTCAGCTGGTCGTTGATACGCTCCAGGCTGTCCTGGAAGAAGTTGTGGAACACCACGCAGAACAGCGCGATGGCGATACCCAAACCCGTGGCGAACAGGGCCGTACCGATACCACCGGAAATCTGGCCCGGGTCGGACACACCGGCACTGGCCAGCGCCTTGAAGGTGTCGATGATGCCGAGGATGGTCCCCAGCAGGCCGAGCAGCGGCGCGGCGGTGGTGATGGTTTCGATGATCCACAGGCTGCGCGACAGCGGCGCGCGGGTCTTGAGGTACTGGGTTTCGATCTCGTCGTCCAGGTCCTTGCGCGAACCATGGGACGCCTTCTGCGCCAGGATCGGCAGCACCATGCTCAGCGGCAGGCTGTCACGGCGAGTCAGGTTTTCCGGCAGGTCGCGTTCGCTGTGCACATTGGCGCCCAGCACTTCGGTCAATGCACGGGCCTGGCGGCGCACGTAGGCGAAGTAGATGCCACGTTCGATGGTGATGAAGATTGCAATCGCCAGTGCGGCGTACATCACATAAAAGGTGATTTGGTGAAGCAGGTTCATGTCCATGATGCTGAGCCTCGCAGTTAGAAATTGGCTTCCAGGGAAACGGTGACGGTGCGGTCAAGCCCAACGATGTAGGCCGGGTCGCCATCGCGGAAACCGCTGTAGCTCGCCGAGTTGGTCTTGGTGGTGTACACGCCGTCCAGGTACTTCTTGTCGAACAGGTTGTCGACGTTCAGGCGCAGGGTTGCGTCCTTGACGACTTTCTTGTCCACCGGCAGGTAGATACCGGCGCCGAGGTTGAAGATGGTGCGGGCGGAGATGGCTTCGTCGTTGGTCAGGTCGCCATAGAGCTTGCTGGTGAACTTGCCGCCGAAGGTGCCGTAGAAGCGCCCGTCGTCATAGCCGATGTTGGCCGCCAGCATGTTGGTCGGCACGTTGGCGAACTGTTTGCCGCTGGTGGGCAGCACGATCGGCTTGCCGGCGCTGTAGACGGTCAGGTCGTCCTGCTGCTTGGAGCTGGTGTAGGTGTAGGAGGTGTAGTAGTTGAAGTTGTGCGGCAGCTTGCCGCTCCACTCCAGTTCCAGGCCTTTGTTGATGACGGTGCCGGCGTTGATGTCGGCGGAATCACCGTTGCTGTCCAGGGAGGTGAGCTGGCGATTCTTGAACTGCATGTAGAACAGGGTCGCGGCGAGGGTGCTGTCTTCGCCGGTGTAGCGCCAGCCCAGTTCCTGGTTCCAGCTGAGTTCCGGCTTGGAGTCGAGGGAGCCGACGCCTTTGTCGTACAGCACGTAGTTCTGTGGAATACGCATGTTGCGCGACAGGCTGTAGAACAACTGGTCACGCTCGTCGAGCTGGTATTTCAGGCCGGCGTTGGGCAGCAGTTTGTTGTAGGTCTGGCTGGCCTTGCCGGGTTGCTCGGTGAGGCTGCCGTGGTTGGTGCCGTCACGCTCGACGTTCATGTAGGCAATGCCCGCGATCAACGTCCAGTCCGAGTTGATGTACCAGGTGTCCTGGGTCCAGACCTTTTGCGCCGGCGTCACGGTGTAGCGGTCGCGACCCTGTACGGTGTTGCCGTTGGCGTCGACCACGGAGTTGCCGTCGGGCCAGGTATCGCTTGGCTTGCCGTTGTTCTTGAGGGCAATGAACGGTTGGGTCTGGCTTTGGCGGGCGCGTTCATACCAGTAGCCGAATTGCAGGCTGTGGTCGCCCAAGTCCCAGTTCAGCTTGGTGGTGATGCCCGGGCGCCAGGTCTGGGTGCGCGAAGGGCGGTAGTAGACGCCGGTGGTCGCGGAACCGTCGGCGTTGTATTGAGCCTGTGTCGGCAGGTTGCCGAGGTCGAAAACGCCGCCCTTGTTCGAGCCACTGTTCAGCGCATAGGCCGAGGAGCCCACGCCGCTGCCGTTGCCGTAGTAGTAATACGGGATCACCGAGAGGGACAGGTTGTCGCTCAGCTTGTACTGGGTGTTGAGCACGGCGGTAAAGGTCTGGAACGGGTTCTGCGCCAGGTCGTAGTAGCTGCTGACCTTGCCGTTGGCGCCCACCGCCGGTGTCGCCGGGTACGGGTCGTACTTGCGGCCGTACTGCTGGAACTGTGCCTTGGTCAACTGGCTGTAACTGTTGTTGTCCTGCTCGTGGTACTTGAGGATCAGGTTGGCGGTGTTGCCGTTGCCGGCGTCGAAGAAGCTGTTCCACTCCACCTTGTCCGCACGTACGGCACCCGAGCCGCGCCACATCTGGCCTTCGGTGTGGGAGGCCGACAGCCAGTTGCTCAGGCCGTTGACTTCACCGGTATTGAGGCGGGCGAAGGTCTTGCGGGTGGCGTTGCTGCCGACCACTTGCTTGACGAAGGCGCCGGTTTCCTTGGTGGGGCGAATGGTCACGATGCCGATGTTGCCGCCGCTGGAACCGATGTGCGGGCCGTCGGCTTCCGACGAGCCCTGGGTGACGAAAATCTGGTCGATGTTTTCCGGGTCGCCCAACAGGTTGGAGTACAACGCGTAGTTGCCGGAGTCGTTGATCGGCATGCCGTCCACCGACATACCGACCTGGTCGGAGTTCATGCCGCGCATGGTGAAGCGGAAGCCCGAGAGGCCGGTGTTGTCTTCACTGGAGATGTTCAGGCCCGGGGTGTACTTGAGCTTGTCGATGGCGTTGCCAGTGGCCGTCTGTTTGTCCAATGCTTCCTTGGTGATGGTCGAGCGGCCCTTGGCGCTCTCTTCCTGGACCATGTAACCGCCCCCAGCGGTTGCCTTGCCCTGTACCCCAATAGTCCCGACGTCACTGTCGCTGGTATCTGCCATGACCACTCCATGGGTCATGCTCGTCGCGGCAACGAGTGCCAGATGAATCCGGGTGAACTTCATCACTGTCGTCCTGGTGGTGTGTGCTTATTGCACGCTGTAGTTGAAGGTGGCGGTGAAGCGCTGCTCGTTACGTCCACCGAAGGCTTGTTCGGGGAACGGTTTCACCTGCTTGATACGGCGCAGGCTGTTGGTGGCGGCCCGGTTGAGCAGCATGCTCGGCGCCGGGGTCTGGATCCCGGAGTCGAGGACGCGGCCTTGGCGGTCCACCATTAACCAGACCACCACCTCGCCACTCGGGCGTTCAAGGGACGCCTGGCGCCCGGTGGGGTATTGCTTGTAGGTGTCCAACTCGTTGCGCAAGCCCTTGAGGTAGCCGCCTTCCAGTGCCTGGCCGTCGACTTTCGGCGGCGCCGGCGGAGCGGTGGGGGCCGGCGTTGGTGCGGGAGCGGCTTGCACCGGCTTGGCGGCCACCGGAGCTGGCGCAGGCACAGGCGCTGGCTTGGCGACCACGGGCTTGGGCACCGGTTTTGGCTTGGGCTCAGGCTTTGGCAGTGGTTTGGGGATCGGCTTGGGTGGCGGAGGCGGAGGGGCAGGTTCGGCCTCCTCGTCTTCGATCACCGGCGGTGGCGGCGGTTCTTCCACCACGGGCTCGGGGACCACTTCCGGCTCGGGCTCGACCAGCGCGAGTTCAACCGCCGACTCGTCGTACTGCGGCTGGATCTTCAGGGGTTGGGACTGGATACCCAGTGCAATCAGCACCAGGGCGATCAGGGCCGGGACACTGCCCAGCAGCCGACGCGCACGAAACAAGGCATACATGATCAGGACTTTTTCGTGGCGATGGAGACAGAGGTAAAGCCACCCAGGCGCAGGGTGTCCATCACCTCGACCAGGCGCGACACTTCCACGCCTTTGTCGCTGTTGACGATGATCGTCGACTTGGTGTCTGGCTTCTCGCCGGCCTTGAGTGCAGGCACCAGCGCGTCGACGGTCAGGTCCTTGCCATCGAGCTGCAGCTGACCTTCCAGGCCCAGGGTCAGGATGAATTTATTTTGCGGCTTGAGCTGCTGTGAACTGCTGGCGCTCGGCAGCTGAGTCTTCATGCCCAGGGCCGGAATCACGTTCAAACTCACCAGTACAAAAAACACCAACAGGAACATCATCACGTCGATCATCGGGATCAGTTCGATGTGTGCCTTGCGTTTTTTGGGTTCATCCCAAGTTCTCATTCCGCTACCCCGCAGTTGATTAGGGGCGACACGCTAGCAACCAAAAATGACCGAATGGTTAACTTTAATTTAAGCTTTTAAGGCTCTAGGACGCGTCTTACAGACGACTCGTGGGTCTATTTATCTACGTAATGAAACTGACACGACGCGGGTACATTCTTGGAGAATTTATTTCGCGAGTCCCCCTGCATGAGCATTGCACTGCCGCATTTATCCACCCTGCTCCCAATGGTAAGAACGCTACACAAGCATTTGTTTTGGTCGGTGCGGGATGCTTGGAAGGAGCGCAGTTGATGAGTGTGAATCACGATCGCCGTCGCGTACTGGGCGGGCTTGCAGTTGCCACGGCGTTTTCGATCCTCAGCCCGTTTGCCCGTAGTGCAGGCATCGACTATCCCTTCACCCTTGGTGTGGCGTCAGGCGATCCATTGCCTGATGGTTTCGTGATCTGGACACGCCTCGCGCCGCTGTTCAATGCCGCCGACGGTCGGGGTGGCCTGAACCGAGCGGTGCCGGTGCGCTGGAAGGTGGCCCGCGATGCAGCGATGACGCACGTTGTGCGCCAGGGCGAGGTGATGGCCATCGAGCGTTTCGCCCATTCGGTGCATGTGGAAGTGAGCGGGTTGGAGGCGGGTCGACCTTACTGGTACCAGTTCGAGGGCCTCGGTGCGCAAAGCCCGGTGGGCCAGTCGCGCACAGCGCCGGCGGTGCATGCCATGGCATCGGCGCAGTTGGGTTTTGTCTCCTGCTCCCATTGGGAGCGAGGCTACTTCAGCGCCTATCGGCATTTGGCCGCCGAGCAGCCTGACCTGGTGTTTTTCCTCGGGGATTACATCTATGACAGTTCCTACGCGGCTGATTCCGGCAAGGTCATTCGCTCCCACGGCAGCGGCAATGCGTTGAATCTGGTGGATTACCGCAACCGCTACGCCCTGTACAAGACCGATCCGGATTTGCAGGCACTGCATGCTGCGGCGCCCAGTGTGGTCACCTGGGACGATCACGAAGTGCAAAACGACTATGCCAGCCAGTGGTCCCAGGACCCGAACATCCCGGTGACGAGTTTTCTCAAGCAGCGGGCGGCGGCCTACCAGGCCTTCTACGAGCACATGCCGCTGCGGGCCAGCAGCCTGCCGCGCGGGCCGGACATGCGCCTCTATCGGCGTTTGGATTACGGCCGGCTGGCGCGTTTCCATGTGCTGGATGGGCGTCAGTACCGCTCCGAGCAGCCATGCATCCTGGCCAATGGCAGCCACAAGGGGCATGTGGCCGCGAATACCTGTGCCGACCTGCGCGATCCCCGTCGCACCATGCTCGGCTGGGAGCAGGAGGCTTGGCTGGATCAGGGTTTTGCCGAGTCCCGGGCACAATGGAACGTGATCGCCCAGGACCTGTTGGTCGCGCCGCTCACGCAACGTGACCTGACCAACCACAAGCCCGGCCGCTGGACAGATGGCTGGGATGGTTACATGGCCAACCGTGAGCGGATGCTTGCGTCTATGGTGCGCAGAAAGGTGAATAACCCGGTGTTCTGGGGCGGCGATATTCACTCGTTCTGGACGACGGACCTGCACGCTGACGCAGGGAATCCGGATTCGCCCGTGGTCGCGACCGAGTTTGTCGGCACGTCGGTGACGTCTGACGGGCCACCATTTGATGCGTTCAGTGCGATCCTGCCCCTCAATCCCCATGTGAAGTTTTTCGACAGCCGACAGCGCGGCTATGTGTCGGTGGCGCTTGAGGAGAGGAATATGCTGACGAACTTCCGGGTGATTTCCGATCCCCGGGATCCGAACGCCAGCGTCTCGACCCTCAAGTCGTTTGTGGTGGAACCGGGCAGGGCGGGGGCGATTGCGGTTTAGTCAGTTCAGGGTATAGCGCACCGACAATGCACCCTTTTTCTCGGAGAGGGCCAGGATCGTCACCTGACCCACGTCCCCCAATGCCTGCACATGCGTGCCGCCGCAGGCATAGGCCGGCAGGTCGCCAAAACCCACTTGCCGCGTACCGTCATCCAGGGCCATATGGCGCGGCAGGTTGGCGGCGATCCATTGGTCGACTTGCCGCTGGATCGCCTCGGCGTCCATGGCCTGGGCCGAGGTGCCGCGAATAAAGGTGATCTTGCCTTCGCCCGGCCAGTGATGAGCCTTGATCGGCATCCAGCCCAGGGTTTCACCGGCATTGCCGATCAGATGCCCGGCCGAGTGCAGGCGCGTGTGCAAGGTGCGGCGGTCTTCATCGACGCGTGCCTGGATCACGCCGGGAGCCACGGGGCGGTCTACGTAATGCACGACATGATCGCCTTCCTGCACCACCTTCAACACCTGGCTTTCCCCGAGCCAGCCGGTGTCGGAGGGCTGGCCGCCACCTTGTGGATGGAAGATTGTGGACTGCAGGATTACCGCAAACTGGTTATCAAAAGGTGTGCATCCCAGCACTTCAAGTTCGGCATTCAGGTGGTCATGGGTAAAAAACAGGCGCTGGGTCATCATTTATATCCGCATCAGGGTTTCTAACCGGCAGTATAAGAAGTGCGCCAATGGGTGATAATCCGTTCAAATCTCAATGGACTTGTGCGTCATGAGCATCAATCTTCCCTTGCCGCTGCTGGGCGAAATGGCGATTTTCGTCAAGGTGGTGGAAACCGGCAGCTTCTCCGAGGCTGCGCGCCAACTGGGAGCATCGCCGTCCTCCGTGAGCCGCAGCATCTCACGCCTGGAAAAGGCCCTGGCGACTCGCCTGCTGCAACGCACCACGCGCAAGTTGCGCCTCAGCGAAGGTGGCGAAGAGGTGTTCAAGCGCTGCCAGGAAATGGTCAGTGCTGCGCGGTCGGTGATGGAAATCAGCGGCCAATACACCCATGAAGCCGAAGGGCTGGTGCGGGTCAGCGTGCCCAAGGCGGTAGGGCGTTTTGTGGTGCATCCGCATATGCCGGAGTTTTTGCGGCGTTATCCCAAGGTCGACGTGCAGTTGATCCTGGAGGACCGGCATGTGGACCTGATTGACGACAATGTCGACCTGAGTATCCGCATCACCGACAGCCCGCCGCCGGGGTTGGTGGGGCGCCAGTTGCTGCCGATCGAGCATTTGATCTGCGCCACGCCGCGGTACCTGGCGGAGCACGGTACGCCGCAGCATCCCCATGATTTGCTAGAGCACAGTTGCATCTACCTGGGTGAGACGCCGGGGGATGCGCGCTGGAAGTTTCGCCAGGGCAGCAAGGCGGTGACGGTGGGCGTGCGCGGGCGGTATGCGGCCAATCACACAGGCGTGCGGCTGGATGCGGTATTGCAACATGTGGGGATTGGCAGCTTGCCGTATTTCACGGCGCGGCATGCGCTGGAGGCGGGGGAGGTGGTGCAGGTGTTGCCGGGGTGGGATTTCATTGCGTCGTACCACGGGGATGCGTGGTTACTGCATTCGCCGACGCGGTACCTGCCGCCGAAGTTGCGGGTGTTTATTGATTATCTGGTGGAGTGCATGGCCAAAGAGCCGACGCTGAAGAAACGGTAGGAATTCAGTTTAAATGTGGGAGCGGGCTTGCTCGCGAATGCGGTGGTTCAGTCACCTAAAATATTGACTGAAGCACCGCATTCGCGAGCAAGTCGAACCGTCGCAACGCCGCTCCCACATTTGATCTGCGTTAGCCCTGAAATCAGTGCTTGGGCTGGTCATTGGACATGGCCAACAACTGCTTTTCCTGGTTCCAGTCGAACGGTTCGTCGTTCTGTTCAGCTTCGAAGCGACGTTCTTCCAAGGCCTGGTACAGGTCCAGCTCGTCGTCGGGCATGAAGTGCAGGCAGTCGCCACCGAAGAACCACAGCAGGTCGCGCGGTACCAGGTGAGCAATTTGCGGGTAGCGCAGGATGACCTGGCTCATCATGTCCTGGCCCAGGTACTGGCTTTCGATCGGGTCGATGGGCAGCAAGGCGCGCAGTTCATCGAAGCGCTCCAGGAACAGGAGGTGGCTTTCCTCGGGAACCTGTTCGGCTTCGCCGACGGCAACCAGGATGCTGCGCAGGTGGTCGAGCAAGACGAGATGATCGGCAACGACGTTGGACACGAGATAAGTCCTCAAGAGCAAAACGGGCGCGAGAGTATATAGCTCGGTGCCTTGCCTCACAAATACGATTCCTTTTGACGAGTGGCTGTTGTTGTCAGGCAAGGCGCCGCGACGAGTCATAGCTTGCTATGGCGAGGAGCGGCAACGCAGCATGACGACAACAGACGCCGTCAAAAGGGATCAGTATTTGTGAGGCAGGGCACTCTACCCGTTTTTATATGACCGCTGGGATCAGCGGACTTTTCCCTCGGCCTGGCTCAGTTCTTCCTTGCTGAAATCATCTACGTCGATCACCTTGCGTCGCGCCGCTTCAGCGTCACGCAGGGTTTGCGCCTCGGCCGGTTGCAGCACGCCGGCATGCAGCGCGGCATCGATGGCGTGTTCGCCCGCGGTCGGTTTGACCTGGCCGCTCTTGAGGCCTTCGTGGAGTTTTTTCTGCAACGGATGGCTGTCGGCCAACAGGTCGTAGGCATGTTGCAGGGCGCCCACCGGATCTTCTGCAGACTGTGGGCGATAGCAGCCAGCCAGCACCGCTTCCAGGGTCGGGTCACCCTTGGCGCGACCAAGCACTGCGGCCACCTCGGCATCCAGCGCATCGGACGGGCCTTTATGACGGCGGCCGAACGGGAACACGATCACCCGCAACAGACAACCCAACACCTTGCTCGGGAAGTTGGTCAGCAGTTCATCCAGTGCACGCTCGGAGTGGCCAAGGCTCTCTTCCATGGCCCAGGCGAACAGCGGTTCCAGGTGGTCTGGCGAATCCAGGTCGTGATAACGCTTGAGTGCAGCCGATGCCAGGTACATGTGGCTCAGCACATCACCAAGACGTGCCGACAGGCGTTCGCGTCGTTTCAACTCGCCGCCCAGCAGCATCATGCTCAGGTCCGCCAGCATCGCAAACGCCGCGGCCTGACGGTTGAGTGCGCGGAAATAGCCCTGGCTCAGGCTGTTGCCCGGAGCCTTTTCGAAGTGACCGAAACCGAGGTTCAACGCCAGGGTGCTGGCGGCGTTGCCTACGGCAAAGCCGATGTGCTGCAGCAGCAGGCCGTCGAATTCCTTCAGCGCCTGGTCATGGTCTTCGCGACCGGCCAGGGCCATTTCCTTGAGGACGAACGGATGGCAGCGAATCGCACCCTGGCCGAAGATCATCAGGTTGCGCGAGAGGATATTCGCGCCTTCCACGGTGATGAAGATCGGCGCGCCCTGCCAGCTGCGGCCCAGGTAGTTGTTGGGGCCCATGATGATGCCCTTGCCGCCGTGCACGTCCATCGCGTGGCTGATGCATTCGCGGCCGCGTTCGGTCAGGTGGTACTTGAGGATCGCCGACAATACCGAGGGTTTCTCCCCCAGGTCGACCGCGTTGGCGGTGAGCATCCGCGCGCTGTCCATCAGCCACGCGTTGCCGCCGATGCGGGCCAGGGCTTCCTGGATGCCTTCAAAGGCCGCCAGCGGGACGTTGAACTGCTCACGCACCTGGGCGTACTGGCCGGTCACCAGGCTGGTGAACTTGGCCGCGCCCGTTCCGACGGCAGGCAGGGAAATCGAACGGCCTACCGACAGGCAGTTCATCAGCATCATCCAGCCCTTGCCGAGCATTTCCTGGCCACCGATCAGGAATTCCAGCGGAATGAAAACATCCTTGCCGGAGTTGGGGCCGTTCATGAACGCGGCGCCCAGTGGCAGGTGACGGCGGCCAATTTCAACACCCGGGGTGTCGGTGGGGATTAGCGCGAGGCTGATGCCCAGGTCTTCTTTGTCGCCCAGCAGATGATCCGGGTCATGGGCCTTGAAGGCCAGGCCGAGCAAAGTCGCTACCGGGCCGAGGGTGATGTAGCGTTTTTCCCAGTTCAGGCGCAGGCCGAGGGTTTCCTTGCCTTCCCATTCGCCTTTGCAGATCACCCCGGTGTCGGGCATGGAGCCAGCATCGGAACCGGCCAGTGGGCCGGTCAGGGCAAAGCACGGGATATCGTCGCCACGGGCCAGGCGTGGCAGGTAATGGTTGCGTTGTTCATCGGTGCCGTAGTGCAGCAGCAATTCGGCCGGGCCCAGGGAGTTGGGGACCATGACCGTGGAGGCGAGGTCGCCGCTGCGGGTCGCCAGCTTCATCGCGACCTGGGAGTGGGCATAGGCGGAGAAGCCTTTGCCGCCGAACTCCTTGGGGATGATCAGGGCAAAAAAGCCATGCTGCTTGATGTGTTCCCAGGCGGCGGGTGGCAGGTCCATGGCCTGGCCGATTTCCCAGTCGGTGACCATGGCGCACAGTTCTTCGGTAGGGCCGTCGATGAAGGCTTGTTCTTCTTCAGTCAGTTGCGCCTTGGGATAGGCCAGCAGCTTGTCCCAGTCGGGGCGGCCGCTGAACAGCTCGCCGTCCCACCACACGGTGCCGGCGTCGATGGCGTCGCGCTCGGTCTCGGACATCGGCGGCAGGACTTTCTGGAACCAGTTGAACAGCGGCGCGGTGAAGTACTTGCGGCGCAGGTCCGGCAGCAGCAGCGGGGCGGCTACCACGGCGATCAGTACCCAGAAGATCAGCAGCAACCAGCCTGGTGCGTGGCTGAAGGCGCCCATCGCCAACAGGTAGACGGCGACCACGCCGATGGCGGGCAGGGGCGCGATGCGCCGGTGCGCCAGGTAGGCAATGCCCACCACCAGAACCAGTATCCACAACAACAGCATATTCAATCCTCCGTGAAACCAGGTGCGAAATCACCTCAGAGCTTAGTCGGCATCCGAACAAGCGGGGTGACGAGGGTGTTACGTGGTGTGCCAGGTCGAATCACCACCAGGCGCCGACATTTGGCCGAATCGTCGTTATCGCAGAGAGCAGGCCTGTGGTTAGACTCAAGGCTTGCCTCGGAGATCAACCTCATGAATGCGTACTTGAATCCCGGCCGCTTCATCGATAGTGACCACCCTGCGGTGGTGGAGTTCGCCGAAAAACATCGCGGTTCGGGTGCCGCACTTCGTGACCAGGCAGTCAGTCTTTACTACGCTGTGCGCGAGGCGGTGCGCTATAACCCCTATACCTTCAGTCGCGACCCGCAAACCCTCAGCGGCAGCTTTGCACTGGCGGCCGGCGAGAGTTATTGCGTGCCCAAGGCAACATTGCTGGCGGCGTGCGCAAGGCACTGCGGGATCCCGGCGCGCATCGGCCTGGCCGACGTGCGTAACCACCTCTCGACGCCCCGTTTGATCGAGCTGCTCAGAAGTGACGTATTTGCCATGCATGGCTACACCGAACTGTATCTGGATGGCCGTTGGGTCAAGGCCACGCCCGCATTCAACCAGCAACTGTGTGAACTGTTCGATGTGCCACCCCTGGAGTTCGACGGCATTCACGACAGTGTTTTCCACGCCTTCAACCGCAAGGGCCAGCGCTCCATGGAGTACGTGGTGGACCATGGGCAATTTGCCGAGGTGCCCGAGGAATTCTTCTTCGCCCACATCCAGAAATGTTACCCGCACCTGTTTGGCGAGCAGATGCCGATCCTGCTGGGGGACATGCAGAGTGATTTAAGCCGGACGTGATCCGGCGTATGCTGCCCCGGCATTTATCCAACCATCTTTTTCAAAATCGGGGCGGTCATGCTGAAAATCTGGGGTCGTAAAAATTCGTCAAATGTCAGGAAAGCACTGTGGTGCGCCGAGGAGCTCGGCCTGGACTATGAGGCAATTGATGCGGGTGGGGCTTTTGGTGTGGTCGACACGCCGCAATACCGCGCGCGGAACCCCAATGGCCGGGTGCCGATGATTGAAGATGGCGATTTTGTGCTGTGGGAATCCAACACCATCGTGCGCTACCTGGCCGCCAAACATGCGCCGGATTCGAACTGGTACCCCAGCGAGCTGCAAGCCCGGGCCAACGCGGAAAAGTGGATGGACTGGACCACCTCGACCCTGGCCGAACCGTTCAAGACCGTGTTCTGGGGCGTGCTGCGAACCCCGGCTGAAAAACAGAACTGGGACACCATCAACGCCGGTCGCCAGGCCTGCATCGACGTTTTGCAGACGGTGGATCAGGCCTTGGCCACGCAACCTTACCTGTCCGGCAGCGAGATCGGCATGGGTGATATTCCCTTGGGCAGCTTCATTTATGCCTGGTTCGAAATGCCCATCGAACGCCCGTCGATGCCTAACCTGGAAGCCTGGTACCAGCGGCTGCGCCAGCGCCCGGCCTATCAGAAATCGGTCATGACCGCGTTGACCTGATACCGACTATTAATACGGGTTACTGTACTTGTGCGGCGCGGACAAGCACCATGCTTGTCACGCGCAGCCGTTGTATTCCGTGCGGTCTGCCCTCATGTAACAATTCTATTCCTCTTCTTTGGTGCGTAATCCGATATGAGTTCCGCTCTGTCCATCCGGCAGCTAACCAAAACCTACGGCAACGGTTTCCAGGCCCTGAGTGGTATCGATCTGGACGTCGCCGAAGGTGATTTCTTCGCCTTGCTCGGCCCCAATGGCGCCGGCAAATCCACCACCATCGGGATTCTCTCGACCCTGGTCAACAAGACCACCGGTACGGTGAACATCTTTGGCAACGACCTGGACAAATCCCCGGCGGCGCTCAAGCGCAGCATCGGCGTGGTGCCCCAGGAGTTCAACTTCAACCAGTTTGAAAAGACCTTCGACATCGTCGTGACCCAGGCCGGTTACTACGGCATCCCGCCGAAGATCGCCAAGGAACGCGCCGAGCAATACCTCACGCAACTGGGCTTGTGGGACAAGCGCGACGTGCCTTCGCGTTCCCTGTCCGGGGGCATGAAGCGCCGCTTGATGATCGCTCGCGCCCTGGTTCACGAACCGCGCCTGCTGATCCTCGACGAGCCGACGGCGGGCGTGGACATTGAGCTGCGTCGTTCGATGTGGACGTTTCTCACCGAGCTGAACCAGAAAGGCATCACCATCATCCTCACCACGCACTACCTGGAAGAGGCTGAGCAGCTGTGCCGCAACATCGGCATCATCGACCACGGCACCATTGTCGAAAACACCAGCATGCGTAATTTGCTGAGCCAGTTGCACGTCGAGACCTTCCTGCTCGACCTGAAAAACGACATGACGGTTGCGCCCCAGTTGATCGGCTACCCGAATCGCCTGGTGGACAGCCACACCCTGGAAGTCCAGGTGGACAAAGCCGTGGGCATCACCGCGCTGTTTGGCCAATTGGCTACCCAGAACATCGAGGTGCTGAGCCTGCGTAACAAAACCAATCGCCTTGAGGAGTTGTTTGTGTCCCTGGTGGAGAAAAATCTGGCGAAGGTGGCGGTATGAGTTCGGAACTGCAACCCAACCTTGTCGCGCTGCAGACTATCGTTTATCGCGAAGTGAAGCGCTTTACCCGGATCTGGCCGCAGACCTTGCTGCCGCCGGCGATCACCATGGTTTTGTACTTCGTGATCTTCGGTAACCTGATTGGTCGGCAGATTGGTGATATGGGTGGATTCACCTATATGGAGTACATCGTGCCAGGGTTGATCATGATGTCGGTGATTACCAACTCCTACGGCAACGTGGTGTCGAGCTTTTTTGGCAGCAAGTTCCAGCGGTCCATCGAGGAATTGATGGTGTCGCCGGTGTCGCCTCATACGATTTTGATCGGCTACACCCTGGGCGGTGTGCTGCGCGGGTTGATGGTTGGGGTGATTGTGACGTTGCTGTCGCTGTTCTTTACCCATTTGCAGGTGCATCACCTCGGGATCACCCTGTTGGTGGTGGTGCTGACGGCGACTATCTTTTCGTTGCTGGGGTTCATCAATGCGGTGTTTGCGCGCAACTTTGATGATATTTCGATTATTCCGACGTTTGTTCTTACGCCGCTGACGTATCTGGGTGGGGTGTTTTATTCGATCACCTTGCTGCCGCCGTTCTGGCAGACGGTGTCGTTGGCTAACCCGGTGTTGCATATGGTTAACGCGTTTCGCTATGGGATCTTGGGCGTTTCGGATATCAAGATCAGTGTGGCGATCACCTTTATGCTGGTGGCGACTGTGGTGCTGTATGTGGGGTGTGCGCGGTTGCTGGTGAGTGGGCGTGGGATGCGCACCTAAGCGTTGAGATGTGATGAGAAACGGCCTCCAGATGAGGCCGTTTTTTTTGGCGATTGGTTTGAGTACATATCCGTTTTTTCGGTAACGGCCACCTATGGTTCCGCTCTTACAGCG
>NZ_JACARZ010000048.1:0-37337 GCF_013386315.1 Pseudomonas sp. P7779
CCGCTGATACCGTGGGCAAAGATGAACAGCGCCGCGAACGAAGCGAATGGGAACGCCAACAGCCATCCCGTGGCGCCCTTGTCAATCAATGCCCCGACGATCCCGTACACCGCCAGCACCGCCACCAGCCGCACGATAAAGCCCACCTGGCTCTCTTGCCACATGCTCTTCATCACCAGGAACAGGCCCAGATACAGGCCCAGGACCAGCAACCCTGCGAATGGATAAGCCAGCCAATGAATAAGGGATATCTCGCGCACGAAGTTATCGGTCAGCAGCACGCCGGCGATGTAGCCCAACAGCACCAGCACGGTGTAAAACGCCGCCCTCGCCTGCCACAACGCGCCGAAAGTAGCGCCACCGATCAGCATGCACAGGGGCAGCAACAGCAAATAGACCGGCCAGTCCTTGCCGCCCGCCACCGCGACCAGCACCACGGTGACACCGACCACCGCCATCAGGGCCCGGCGCCAAGGGAGTTTTTCGGCCCCCATCAATACCCCGACCACCCCGCCAAACATGAATGCCAGGAGTACCGCATACGCTTCAGGCGGGAAACCGGCCTTGGCCACCTCGGGCAAGTTGCCGCCGTCCACCAATAGCGTCAGGTCGTCCACCGCCTGCTGCACGCCGCCGGCGTAATCGCCCTGGCGAAAGGCCGGGGTGATGTGTTCTTCGATGATGCGGTGGGCCAGCAGGTCGGTGACCACGCCTTCCAGGCCGTAACCGACTTCGATCCGAACCTTGCGATCGTCTTTCGCCACCAGCAGCAGGATGCCGTCGTTGACGTCCTTGCGCCCCAGTTTCCAGGCACGGAACAGTTGGTTGGCGAAGTCCTCGATGCCAACGCCCTGGGTGCTCGGCAGCAGCATCACTGCCACCTGTGCGCCCTTGCGTTGTTCCAGACCGGCGAGTTGCGTGGTCATACGCGATTGAGTGGCAGCGTCGAGGGTTTGGGTCAGGTCGATCACGCGCTGGTCCAGCGCAACCGTGACCGGCGCCGGGGGAACGGTATCGGCCCACACTTGCGAGCCGGAAACGATCAGCAGCAAGCCCAAGACACATTGCCGTAGGAACACCATCATGTTTTGTTACCTGAAGTTTCATCCTGAATCGGCCGACTTTACCCTATCGACGCTATAAACAGGTGACCCGACGCCACCGACTATCTAGACTTACGCCACCCCCACACACGCCCTACACGAGAACGCCATGGACCTTCAGCAGCGCAACAACGTCAGGGTGTATGGCAGCGGTCCCTCGACCCTGGTTTTCTCCCATGGCTTCGGGTGTGATCAAACCATGTGGAATTATCTGTTTCCTCATTTCACCGGGCGTTTCCGTGTGGTGCTGTATGACCTGGTGGGGGCTGGCCAATCCGACCTGGGCGCGTACGACAGCGAAAAATACAGCTCACTCGCCGGCTACGCCCATGACTTGGGCGAGATTGTTGATGAATACGCCGTGGGCCCGGTGGTGCTGGTGGGGCACTCCGTCAGCGCGATGATCGGCGCCCTGGCCGATCGCCAGGCGCCCGGAACAATCGCCGCCCATGTGATGATCGGTCCTTCGCCGTGCTATATCGATTCCGGCGACTACACGGGCGGGTTCACCCTCGACGATATCCATTCGTTGCTCGATACCCTCGACAGCAATTACCTCGGCTGGTCCAGCACCATGGCCCCGGTAATCATGGGCGCACCCGGGCAACCGGCCCTCGGCGAAGAACTGACCAACAGTTTCTGCCGCACCGAGCCCGACATCGCCAAGCGCTTCGCACGGGTGACGTTCCTGTCGGACAACCGCCAGGACATCGCCGGCCTGATGACCCCCACCCTGATTCTGCAATCCACCGACGACTTGATCGCACCGGTCTGCGTGGGTGAATACCTGCACGCGGCGTTGCCCGCCAGCACGTATTGCCTGGTCGATAACGTGGGGCATTGCCCGCACATGAGTGCACCTGGGGCCTGCTCAGCGGCCATGGACAGTTTCCTGTTGCCATGGGTAGGTGCCGATGCCAGTCGATAACCTGTCGTTGCCGGATCCTCAACGTTTGTTCGACGGCGCGCCCTGCGCCTTGGTGGTTACCCGGGAAGACGGCACCATCGTGCAGGCCAACCAGTGCTTCAGCGACTGGACCGGCTTCAGCCTCGATGAGTTGAAAGAACGGCGGTTTCAGGACTTGCTGACGATGGGCGGACGGATCTTCCATCAGACGCACCTGGGGCCGCTGATGAAAATGCAGGGCTCCATCGCTGAAGTAAAACTCGACCTGCTGCACCGTGACCGGCGCACCGTCACGGTATTGCTCAACGGCGTCAGGTACGAACATGCCGGCATTGCCTATAACGAACTGGCCCTCTTCGGCACCACCGACCGCGACAAGTACGAGCGTGAACTGCTCAATGCCCGCAAACTGGCTGAAGCCTTGTTGCAGGAAAAGACCGCCACTGAAGTCGCGCTGCAGCAGGCCCAGGCCGAACTGAGCAGCGCCTATGAAATCGCCCAGCGCCGGGCGCTGTTTGCCGAGCAGATGGTCGCGATTGTCAGCCATGACCTGAAGAACCCGCTTACCGCAATCAAGATGGCCTCGGAGTTCCTCGCCCGTGGCGAGCGCAGCCCCAAGGAGCGCCAACTCCTGGGGCATATCGGCCTGTCCACCGAACGGGCGCAGCGGATGATCGCCGACTTGCTGGACTTCACCCAGGCCAGAGTCGGCCAGGGCATCAGCATCAATCCCGTAGCACTCGACCTGCACGCCGTCACCCGTGACAGTCTCGACGAGTTGCAAGTGGCATTCCCCACGGCGACCCTCGAACATCACGCCACGGGCAGCGCCAGCACGTTCCTGGATGCCGACCGTATACAACAAATCATCGGCAACCTGGTGGCCAACAGCGTGGCGTACGGCGACCTGCAACAGCCGATTACCGTCACCTCGCACCAGGACGCACAAGAGAGCCGGCTCTCGGTGCACAACCACGGCCCGGCGATTCCCGAAGCGTTGATGGCTGGCTTGTTTGAGCCCATGACCCGAGGCACGGAGCAGGACAGTGAGGTGCGTAGCGTTGGCCTGGGGCTGTTTATCGTGCGGGAAATCGCCAAGGCCCATGATGGAGGTGTTTCGGTGAGCTCAAGCCCGGACCGGGGCACCACCTTCAGTGTGCACTTTCCATTGCGCCACCCATGAGCGCGGCCGCCACCGTGCCGTGAACAACGGTTTGGACAGCCCCCGTCAACACCACGCCGCCGCGCCCATCCCAATGCACCGTCACGGTACCGCCATCGCATTGCACGTCGACGGTGTCATCCAGCAGCCCACGACGAATCCCGTTGACCACCGCGCCACAACAGCACGAGCCCGAGCCTTGCGGGACACCGCCGCCCCGTTCCCAGATGCGCAGGCGGATATGACCCCGGTCGAGTACCTGCACGAAATGCACATTGGTCTTGTTGGAGAACAACGGGTGGGTTTCCAGTGACGGGCCAACCGCTGCAATATCGACCGTCGCCAGGTCATCGACAAAGAAGGTGCAATGCGGGTTGCCCATGCTGCACGCCGCCGGGTTGCCCTCCAGCGGCAACCGTTCGGTGTCCATCGCTTGCGCCAGCGGAATAGCTTCCCAGCCCAATGACGGCGGCCCCATGTCCACCGACACCCGCTGCGCCGATTCGCGCACGCACGTCAGCAGCCCCCGGTTGGTTCGCAGCACGAGGGTGGCAGTGCCGGCTTCGCGCATCAGCATGTCTGCAACCCCGCGGGTGGCGCTGCCGCAGGTGTCGAGCGGGGTGCCGTTGGGGTTCCAGAATTTGATACGGGCGGCCGCGTCAGTGCAGTCGAGCACCACGGCCAATTGATTGAAGCCGATGCCGCGATGACGGTCACCCAGGCGGCGGGCGATTTCAGCGGTGATCGGGTCATCCTGGCCGCGCCGGTCGATCACGATGAAATCATCACCGTGGGCGTGCATCTTCACGAACTGCAAAGTCATGGGGCGTCCTGTTCTCGACCGGGCTTGGCGGGCTAGGATAGAGGGCTGGCGGGTATTTCATCAAATTCCCATCACGGGCATGGTAGCGTGGCTGCGCCCCGACCCGGTCAACCCAACACCGAGAAACTGCATGCTACAACGCTCTCTGAAAACCGTGGCCCTGGCCGCGCTGCTCGCCGCGTTCGCCAACGCCGCCTTTGCCGCGCCCCAGGTCCTGAGTGCCTGCCAGCCCGCCACCTCGAATCCGACCTCCAAATCGCTGCTGGCTGCCGCCCAGCGCCACCTCGGCGACCAGCCCGACGCCCTGCCCCATCTGCACACCGAAGGTACCCTGCCGAACCACGGCATCCGCGAGCAAAGCATCGCCGCCGAGAAGGATTGGCCAGTCATGCGCCAGGCGGCCCTGGCCTGGCGCCTGAGCCGTGACACGCGCTACCTCAAGCAAGTGGATGACTACCTGAGCGCGTGGGCCAGCACCTACCAGCCGGACTTCAACCCGATCGACGAAACCAACCTCGACATGCTGATCAGCGCCTACGCCCTCACCGCCAGCGACCTTCGCCCCCAGACCCGCGACGCCACCCGCGCGCTGCTGACCAACCTGGGCAATGGCTATATCGAGCGCATCAAGCAGTTCCACGGCGAAAAGAAAGCCACCAACACCAATAACTGGCAGAGCCACCGCGTAAAACTGGTCACGGTGGCCGCCGCCGCACTGGGCGACCGCGAGATGCTCGAACAGGCCTTCCAGCTGTTCCGGCAACAGATCAACGACAACGTACTGCCCGACGGCTCGGTGAGCGACTTCCAGGACCGTGACGCCCTGCACTATGTGGTCTACGACCTGGAGCCGCTGGTGCAGGCCGCGCTGGCGGCCAAGCCCTACGGCATTGGCGGCAACTGGCTGGACGTCACCGCGCCCCACGGTGGCTCGCTGAGCGAAGCACTGGACTGGCTGGCGCCGTATGCCAAAGGCCAGCGCAGCCATGAAGAGTTCGTGCATACCCACGTGCAGTTCGACCGGGACCGGGCCCGCGTAGGTGAGCCTGGCTACAGCGGCGAATGGAACCCGAAAAGCAGCAATACGCTGTATTGGCTGGCGGCGCAGTTGGACGCCCGGTATTTGCCGGTCGCCGAACAACTCGCGCCCAAGCCTTCGGACTGGATCAGCGCCTGTTATTTGAAGTGAGTCGCCCGGTAGACTGAGCCGACTCACCCCTTCGAAGGATCGACCATGCTTATTGTGTTCAGCGGCCTGCCCGGCACCGGGAAGACCACGATTGCCAAGGCCCTTGCCGACCAATCCGGCGCCGTGTATCTGCGCATCGACACCATCGAGCAGGCCATCCGCGATGCAGGGGTCCTGGAGCAAGGTGTGGGCAGCAGCGGTTACCAGGTGGCCAATGCGCTGGCGTTGAGCAACCTGTGGCTGGGCCACACGGTTGTCGTCGATTGCGTTAACCCGGTGGCTGAAAGTCGTCAGGCGTGGAGCGACACTGCGCTAAGCGCCGGTAAGCCGCTGGTGAATATCCAGGTGGTGTGCTCCGACCCACACGAACACCAACGTCGCGTGGAATCACGCACCAGCGATATTCCGGGGCTCACGCCGCCCACCTGGCAGTCCGTCCTGGCCCATGAATATGAGCCATGGGCCGAGTCGCCATTGACCGTCGATACGGCGCGCTTGCCTCCCCATGAGGCGCTGACGATGATCAACGCTCAGCTAAGCGCCTAGAGCGCACTCTCCATCGCTTTCATCAACACCGGGTCGCGCCCGTAAATGTCCGGCGCGTAGAGCAACGCGCCCTTGCCATCGACCTGCACCGTCCAGTACCCCAACAACACGGGTACCGGCGTCGCGAGCCGGAACTCGTGGGTGGTTTCCGTCGCCAGCAGTTCTTCGGTGCGGATCTTCTCCGCCGGGCTCACCAGCAAGTCCCGCAGCAGCAGCGGCTGCTCAACCCTCACACATCCCGAACTGAAGGCCCGCGGGCCCTTGGAGAACAGCGGCTGGCTCGGCGTGTCGTGCAAGTACACCGAATACGGGTTGGGAAAGCGCAGCACGATCCGGCCCAGCGGGTTGCGCGGGCCGGCCCCCTGGCGCAGCAGGATGTTGCCGGGGTGCGACCAGTCGACCTGTTCCGGTGCCAGCGGGTTGCCCTGGCTGTCGAGCACTTGCAGGTTCTGCTGGCGCAGGTATTCGGGGTTCAGGCGGATCGCCGGCAGCTTGTCCTCGCGCATGATGGTGGGCGGGATGGTCCAGGTGGGGTTCAAGGTCAGCCGGGTGATGCGCGACTTCAGCAGCGGCGTCTGGCGGTCGGCGCGGCCGACTTGCAGGCGGGTTTGCCACACGGGCACGCCGCCCTGGTAGAAGCTCAGTTGCGCCGCTGCCACGTTCACCAGCACGCCCTCGGGTTCCAGGTCCCGGGACAGCCAGCGAAACCGTTCAAGGTTGATGCGCAATTGTTCGCGGCGAATCGCCGGGCTGATGTTCAGCTCGGTGACCGTGCCGGGGCCGATCACGCCGTCGGCTTGCAGGGAATGGCTTTGCTGGAAGGTCTTGACCGCGTTGACCAACTCGCCACGGTATTGCGTCCCTGCGGAGGTGGCGCTCAGGTAGCCGCCATTGACCATTCGCCGCGCCAGTTGCGGCACCCGCGAATCGTCCATGCCCGGGCGCAGCAACGGGCCGCTGGCCACGGCTTCCCAATGCTGCAACGGTTGCTGGCGCAAGGCGGCGTAGGCACTGCGCAGGCCAAGGTATAGCGGCGCGCTCGGGCGGGCCTGGTCGAAGGCTTGGGCGACGTTCTGCATGCCGGCCTCGGCCATGGCGAGCAATTGGGTGTCGGGGTCCGGGGCCGGTTGCGAATGCCAGACGGGCTCGAAGCGCGACTGCTGCAAGCGGCCGAAATGCAGGTCCTGCAGGGCTTGCAGGTACTGCTGGCTGGTACCGATATCGATGCACAGCACGTTCCCCGCGGCATCCGCCGGGGGCAGTCTATAGTGAGTCGGGTCCAGGCCATCGTCGGCCAGCAACTGCAGTTGGGCTAGCAATGCGGCGCGGCGATCCCCCTCGGACCACAGCACCACGTCGCCCTGCTGCTGATAAAACGCCTGCAAACGCGCCAGGGAAGGCGCATCGACCTGCCCGGCCGGGCCTGGGCAAACGGTCGACAATTGCGAGAGCGCCAATTGCACCGGGGCCGGCGACACCACCAACAGGTCTTCGGCTGTCGCGACCAGCGGTGCAACGAGCAGGCAAATGCTCAAGTAACATGCGTGTTTTTTGAACAATCGCTTAGCTCCCATCCACGGCGGAGATGCTTTATACATGCTGACCTTTTGCTGCCGACTCGGCCTGATCATCTCGACCTTTGCCTCGCTGAGCACCGTTGCGCTCGCAGACACGGGTAAACCTCTTACTCTGTATAGCAGCCTCGCCCACGCCGCTCCAGAACTCAACCCCGATGTACTGAAAAGAGCCTTGAGCGCCATGCAATGCGCGGTGGGCAATGGCATCGAACAGTCCGACCGGCTGGCGGTGATCGACTATTCCCAACCTTCGACCGCTCGTCGCCTATGGATCTTCGACCTGCGCAAGAAGACATTAGTGCTGCGGGATTTGGTGGCCCACGGACAAAAATCCGGCGAAAACTTCGCCACCCAGTTCTCCAACCGTGAAGGCAGTTACCAGTCCAGCATTGGCTTGTTCCGCACCCAGGAGAGCTACGAAGGCGCCCACGGCTACTCGCTGCGCATGGACGGCCTGGAGCCGGGTTTCAATGACCGTGCACGGGACCGCGCCATCGTGATCCATGCCGCCGACTATGTAAGCCCGTTGTGGAGCAAGCGCGAAGGCCGTATCGGCCGCAGCCAGGGCTGCCCCGCCGTACGCCCGCAGGTAGCGCGCCAGGTGGTGGACAAACTCAAGGACGGCCAGTTCATGTTTTCCTGGTACCCCGACCAGCGCTGGCTGAAGTCCTCGGCTTACCTCAACTGCAAGCCGCGCCAGATGGCGAGTGCCGGTACTGTCAAAGGCGGTTGATGCTCTCGCTGTTGCCGTGCACCATGCGGCTCACGCCACCAGGAACTCCACCGTGTTCCTGGGCTTGATGAGAGAGAGAACCTGAGATGCTTTTACATCAATCCACCTGGATCGAGATTGGCCAGTTTCTGGAACGCAGCCGCAGCATCGTGATTCCCATCGGCTCCAACGAACAACACGGCCCCACCGGCCTGTTGGGCACCGACTGGATGTGCCCGGAAATCATTGCCCATGAAGCGCAGAAGAACGCCGACATCCTGATCGGCCCGACCTTCAACATCGGCATGGCCCAGCACCACCTGGGCTTCCCGGGCACCATTTCCCTGCGCCCTTCGACCTTTATCGCGGCGATTGGTGATTGGGTACGCTCGTTGGCAGGCCATGGTTTCGAGAAGATCCTGTTTCTCAATGGCCACGGCGGCAATATTGCCTCGATCGAAGCGGCGTTCTCCGAGCTGTATGCCGAAGCCAGCTTCAGCGGGCGCCCGTCGGGTTATGCGCTGAAACTGTGCAACTGGTGGGACCTGGAAGGCGTGAACGAACTGGCGCACCAGCAGTTCCCGGTGGGCCATGGCAGCCATGCCACGCCGTCGGAGATTGCCGTGACCCAATGGGCCTACCCGGATGCGATCAAGTCGGCTGACTACTCGCCGCAAATCGCCAACACCGGCCCGATCCGCGAAGCCCGCGACTTCCGCGCGCGATTCCCGGATGGGCGCATGGGTTCAGACCCGGCGCTGGCCACCCCGCAAAAAGGCGGTGAGTTGGTGGCGTTGGCGGCCAAGGGGTTGGTGAAAGCGGTCGATACGTTCAGCAGCGAGCCAAAGCCGAGCTGAATCATTTACTCAGACAATGAAGACCAACTGTGGGAGCTGTCGAGCTTAAGCGAGGCTGCGATGGGATCACCTCGGTGTCACTGTCATACCGCAGCGATGCCATCGCAGCCTCGCTAAAGCTCGACAGCTCCCACATCAGATCCTCGCTCGTCGATTACAGGCAATCCTGCGCCGCATGCTCGAACCGCGACGGCTTGAACGTCGATGCCAACGGCTTGCGCTCGTACAGGAACACCTTGCCGCCGTCCTGGGACTTGTAGACTTCGAGGATGTTGTCCGCGGCGATCTTGCTGCTCACCACGATCCGGGCATGCCGCGAATTCTGCGTGACCGTGGAGGTCATGCCGTTTTTCTCGAACTTGGGCACCACGCACTGCACGTAGGCTTCAGGGTCCTTGGCGGTTTGCAGGGTGAGGGTTGGGGCATTGGGGGCGGATGCACAGCCCGTCATCAATAAAGAAGCAGAAGCCATCGCTGGCACTAACAACACGCGCATAAAAATTCCTGAAAAATAAACGAAGTGGGCTAACCGGCAGCGAGCAACGCCTTGAGCGAGGCATCGAACTGCTTTAATGCGTTCAACTGAACGTCGCGCTGCTGCCCAATCTGTGCAGCGATCTGGGGCGCCGTTTTGTCATGTACCCACACATTAGGCAAGTGCATTTGCATCGAACCCTCGGCTTTGGCGATGTATTGCAGGTCAAGGTCATAGAACTTGGCAACAAACCGCGCTTCCACCCGATCATTACGCTGGGTCAGCAATTGGTTGTAGGTATCGAGCATCACCACCACATCCGGGTGCGCCTGCAACAGCGCATCAAGGTTGTCGTAACGGGTGACCGAGGCAAAGGTGTGCCGCAACGAAGCCATCAGCCAGTCAATCGCCAGGTCCGGGTCGGAACTGTCGACGAAGGCCTGGCGAATCTGCTCGTCCAGCTGGCCCTTGGCACCATTGACCGCCATGGCGTGGTAGCGCGCCAGGTACTCAAGGTTGTCGAGGGTGTTGTCGCTGTAGAGCACGCCGACCGATTGCGAATGCTGCAACCCGACCGGGCTGGCGACGATTGGCGCCAGGTGGCTGGCTTGAAGCCCCCCGGCCGACGCAGAGCCAACCATTGTGCTCATCAGCAGCGCCACTAGGGCCAAACCGGTAAAAGTCCTCATCGCAGGGTCCTTGCACATCATGTTCAATGATGGCAATTGTCCTCCTTTTTCAGAAAAACAGAACTCGCAATACTTGATGGTGACTATTATCTAGAGCAATAGTGTCGTGCAGGCCGCCTCACACAAAATGATAAGGAACGCCTATGAAGCCCCACCAGAAAACCTTCGATCGCATCCGTGAAGCTGTGCTTCCGGAGTTTCGCGAGCGGGTTGCCGATTACCTGGTCGACTATGAGGAAGTGCTGCTGGACAACGCCGCCGAACCGGAAGTGGTCTACGCGATTGCCCAGCAACTGCGTGGCTACCTGCGCGGCTTGAACACCACCCGGGTGCTGGGCATGGCCGACTGGGAAGACCTTGACCGCCGGGTGGTGCAAAGCTGGCTGGTGCTGCTCAAAGCCGAATAGCACCGCGCCTCAAGCTCAGCGTATATCCACGCGATAACGGAAATGTTCGGCGTGGCCACGGCCGCGTCGCAACTCCAGCGGTTGGCCGGCGTAATCCCGGGCCAGCCGCTCGATCACCATCACCGGGCTGCCCACCGGCACCTGCAACCAGCGGGCCCACACGTCATCGATGGACTCGGCGGTGAGGGCTTCCTCGGCAGATGCCACGACTTGCCCGCAGACTTCTTCGTAAGTGGGGTACAACAGCAATCCCTGCCGGGTCAGATCCACGTCCAGCAGCGCCTGGAACCGCTCGCGCGGCAGCCAGATTTCCTCGGCCAGCACTGGCCCGGTGTCCAGCACGTGTACCCGCACGATGCAGATTACCGGCGCATCCGCTGCCAGCCCCAGCACCTCGCTCACCGACAACGGCGCCTTCACCGGCTTGACGGACAGGATCCGGCTCTGCGGCAGCTGGCATTCACCGCCCGGGCCCTGGAAGCGGAAACACCGGAACAACGACGATTGAAACTTCGGGCGGCGCACAAACGTACCACGGCCCTGCTGGCGCTCCAGAATGCCCTCGCCCACCAATGCCTCGATCGCTTTACGCACGGTGCCGGTAGACAGCTGGTACTGGGTGGACAACACCGCTTCAGGGGGAATAGCCGCACCGGCACGCCAGTGATTATTGGCAATCTGCTCAATCAGATGATCCCGAAAACGCTGATACAACGGCAGGCGGGAGTCACTCGACAGTATATTCATGGATCAGGATTCACTTAGTAATTGAGGAGGTGACTACAGCGACGGTCGTGCCTGCTTGACCCATTCCTGGACCGAAGGCCGTTGCCATTGGCGCTGGGCGTACGCCACCAGGTTGGCGGGCACGCTGTCACCGTTGAGGATCAGCCGGTTGAGCATCACGGCCAGGTCCACGTCGGCAATCGACCACGCGCCGAACAGGTAGTCGCGGCCGTCGGCCAACAGCGCCTGCGCCGCGTTGATCAGCGTGTGGGCCGCTGCTTCAGCAACCGGCGACAGCGGTTCGCCCTTGAGCCCGTAAAACACCACCAGGGTCGAGCGTTCCTGCCGAATCGGCATCAAGTCACTGCGCAACCACGCCTGTACCTGCCGCGCTCTCGCCCGCTGGCGGGGTTCGGCCGGGTACACCGGCACCTGCGGGAACACATCCTCTAGGTACTCGGTAATCGCCGACGACTCGGACAGCGCAAACTCACCCTGCACCAGGGTCGGCACGCGCCCCGTCAGCGACAAGTGCGTGTACGCGTCAGTCTGGTTCTCGGCCGTGTCGAGGTTCAACGTGAGCAGTTCAAATTCAAGGCCCTTTTCCCGCAGGGTCACAAACGCCGACATCGCGTAGGGACTGGTGAAATGGGCGTCAACGTACAGGCTCAGCGGGCGATGGTTCACGGCGACATCTCCTTGGTGGGAGCACCACACTACGAGATCGCGCCGCGCAAATGAAATGCGCGGTTTTTATGGGGGCATTCCTGGCTGGAATACCATCGATAATGGCAATACTATGGCCCCTTGAACCCCACCCGTAACGCCCCGAAAAGCGGATCAAGGAACGATCACTAGATGAAACAAGCGGTTGTCGTCATCCACGGAATCGGCGAGCAGCGCCCGATGGATACCCTGCGTGGCTTCGTCGAAGCGGCGATCCCGGCGGACACCCCCGAGGCGACGCCTTTCTACTGGAGCAAACCCGACCGGTTTTCGCGCAACTTCGATTTGCGCGTGTTGAAGTCGGCGGGTCGCAACACCACCGATTTCTACGAGTACTACTGGGCCCACAAGATGCAGGGCACCAAGGTCGGGCACCTGCTCAGTTGGCTATGGGACATTTTCAAGCGCCCGCGCCGGGATATCCCGACGGCCATCGTGCCGATCTGGCGCGCCACGCGGTGGGCCTTGCTGGCCCTGCTCGTGCTGCTGGTCAGCGGAACCCTGGCGACGCTGTATGGCCGATTCCCCCACAGCGACAACCCCTTCGCCCTGATCCCGGTGCTGCTGGCGGTGATCGGCCTGGCCCTGAAGTACTCGGCACTGTCATACCTTGGCGATGCCGCCCGCTACCTGAGCCCCAACCCGCAGAACGTGGTGGTGCGCGAACAGATCCGCGCCGATGGCGTCGACCTGCTGCGCGCCCTGCATGACAAGGGTGATTACGACCGCATCATCGTCGTCGGCCACAGTTTGGGCAGCGTGATTGCCTACGACATCGTCGGCTACCTGTGGCACGAGCATCACGATCAGTTACGCCCCGGCGGCCCGGAACTCGCCGCCCGCTACGCCAACCACGAGCGACTGCAACCGGTGGTCCAGGACACGCTGCCAAAGGCTGGAAACGCCCTCGACGGCCGCCTGCAAAGCCTCCTCAGGTTCCGCGAACAGCAAGCCGAAGCGTTTATCGAACAACGCAACCTCGGCAACCCGTGGCGCATCACCGACCTCGTCACCCTCGGCAGCCCGATGGCCCACGCCAGCCTGTTGCTGGGCCGCAGCGTGAGCGACTTCAAGCGCCGCATCGAACGCCGCGAAGCCCCCGCCTGCCCGCCGACGCTCGACGATAAGGGCTACGGCTACAGCGGCCGGCTGCCCGTCACGGTGGGCGGTCGCCCATTTTCACCCCTGTACTTGCACCATGCTGCGGCCTTCGCCGTGACCCGTTGGACCAACCTCTACTTCCCCGCGCCCCTGGGCCTGTTTGGCGACATCGTCGGCGGCCCGGTCAGCCCGGTGATGGGCCCCGGCGTACTGGACCTGCCGGTCAGCGTGGGCAAATGGAAAGGCTGGCTCGCCAGGTCCTGGCTCAGCCACACCCATTACTGGAGCGAACGCGGCGGCGCCAGGGGCTACCTGAATAAGCTGACCACCGATGACGCGGCGATTACCCAAGGCGAACGTCCGTCGGCGACTGAAGCGTTGCGTTGGGCGATTGATCTCAAGGGGGTGCGGCGTTTTCGCCAGGCGGGCGTCAGAGACTTAGTGGCTGAACCCGAGGCCTAGCCCGAAAAGCCACCGTCCTCCAGGAACGCCCGCTCCTCCTCTGTCGTGACCCTGGCCAACACCTCATTACGATGAGGAAAGCGCCCGAACCGCTCGATGATGCGGGCGTGCTCCTTGGCCCAGCGGTAGGTATTGGCATCAAGGTCCTTGTTCAGGGCCACCGACAGCTGTTGATCCCCGGGATCTTCAGAATGCTCGAAGGGCAAATAACAAAACGCCCGCAACGGGGTTTCGATCGACTTGTCCATCCCCGCCTCGACCATCTGCCGCGCGTACAAACGCGCCAGCGGGTCGGTGGCGAACATATGCGCCGTGCCACGGAAGGTATTGCGCGGGAACTGGTCCAGCAGTAACAGCAACGCCAGCGCGCCTTCCGGCGTTTGCATCCAGCTCTCCAGTTCGCGCCGGGCCGCCTGCAAATGCGTGGTGTAGAAAGCCTCGCGAAAACGCCGGTCAAACCCTTCATCCTTGGCAAACCAGAGCTTGGGCCCCGCCTGTTTCCAGAACTGAATAACCGCCATTGCTGCATTTTCGATCGTCGTCACAATCCTCTCCTCACTCACTCCACAAATTTCATCATCACTCTAAACAAAATCTATAAAGTTTCGGAACGTGTCTGAATGTTTCCACCGCACACAGGTAGTGTTGATGATCCTACGCCTTGCCCAGATTTTCAGTGACTCCAGCACCCAGGTTCGCGCCAAGCTGTTTGGCATCTACGGGTTGTTGATCGGCATTAACGTGTTCGCCTGGATCTGGGCGCTGGTGGCGTTCCATGAGCACCCGGTGTTGCTCGGCACCGCGCTCCTGGCCTACGGTTTCGGGCTGCGGCATGCGGTGGATGCCGACCATATCGCCGCCATCGACAACGTGACCCGCAAGCTGATGCAGGAAAAGAAACGTCCGGTGGCGGTGGGCTTCTTTTTCTCCCTGGGACATTCTTCGGTGGTGGTCCTGGCATCCATTGGCGTCGCGTTTGCGGCCTCGGTGATGCAGGCGCGGTTTGAAGGGTTCAAGGCCATCGGCGGGGTGATCGGCACGTCGGTCTCGGCCTCGTTCCTGTTGGTCATCGCCTTGATGAACCTGGTGATCCTGCACGCGATCTACAAGGCCTGGCGCCATGTGCGCCAGGGCGGTGCGTATGTGGAGGACGACTTCGACCTGCTGCTGGCGGACCGGGGTTTCATGGCGCGGATTTTCCGCCCGGTGTTTCGCCTGATCAGCCGCAGCTGGCACATGTACCCGTTGGGTTTCCTGTTCGGCCTGGGCTTTGATACGGCCACCGAGATCGGCCTGTTGGGGATTTCTGCGACCCAGGCCTCTCAAGGGCTGTCGCCGTGGGCGATCATGGTGTTCCCGCTGCTGTTCAGCGCCGGCATGTCCCTGGTGGACACGCTGGACGGCCACCTGATGCTGGGGGCATACGGCTGGGCGTACATGAAGCCGATCCGCAAGATCTACTACAACATGACCATCACCCTGGTATCGGTGGTGGTTGCGGTGGTGATCGGCAGTATCGAGGCGTTGGGGTTGATGGGTGACCAGTTGGACCTGAAGGGATCGTTCTGGAGTTTTATCGGCTCGCTGAACGACAGTTTCGGGATGCTGGGCTACATGATCATCGGGATCTTCGTGGCCAGTTGGGCGATCTCGGTGATGCTGTATCGCCTCAAGGACTTTGACCGGATTGAGGTGAATGCGGGTTGACCTTTTGGCTGTGCCGCCTGTTGTAGCTGGAGGTGTGGTGAAGGGATTTTTTTGTGGCGAGGGGGCTTGTCCCCCGTTGGAGTGCGAAGCGCTCCCGGCTTTTTTGGGGCTGCTGCGCAGCCCAACGGGGGACAAGCCCCCTCGCCACAAAGGCTCCCTCGCCACGGGTTGTTCATCACCTGATAGGTTTTCGCAGGTTCAGAAATCCACCGTCGCCGACAATTTCACTGTCCGCGGCTCACCCTGGGTCAGGTAGTTATTGGCCGTCGACGCCGACGACCAGTACGCCTTGTTCGCTACGTTTTCGACGTTGGCGCGCAGGGTGATGTATTTGTCATCCGCCTTGAAGCCATAACGCGCCCCCAGGTCGACGCGGGTCCAGGCCGGGATACTCAGGCTGTTGGCGGCGTTGACGTATTCGCCACCGGTGCGCAGCATCCGTGCGCTGACCGCCGCACCCTGGATGCCCGGCACATCCCAATCCGCACCGATGTTGTACTGGAAGCGCGGCACACCCGCGGCGCGGTTGCCGTCGGTGGCACCGTTGGAAGTGCTCTTCTGTTCGGTGTCCATCCAGGTGGCGCCGGCCAGCAGGCGCAGGCCGTCGATGGGCTCGCCGAACACGTTGAGTTCCACGCCTTTGTTGATCTGTTCACCGTCGACAGTGAAGGTGTCGAACTTCTGGCCCGGGAACCGGGTGGTCGCGTTGTTCGGCTGTTCGATGCGGTACACACCCAGCGTGGCGCCATAGTTTTCCCAGTCCAGCTTCACCCCGGCTTCCGTCTGCTTGCTGCGCTTGGGCGGGAAGACTTCGCCGGGGTTGGTCACGTTCGTGAGTGGCGCCGTCGGGCCCTGGGCCAGGCCTTCGATACGGTTGGCGTAGAACGACACGTGCTCCCATGGCTTGATCACCAGGCCATAGACCGGTGTGGTGATGGACTCGGAGTACGGTGTACCCCGTGCCCCCGTGGCCGTGTTCCAACTGTCCACCTCGATGGTCTGGCGCCGCACGCCCAGGGTCAACAACACCCGATCATCCAAAAAGCCCAGGGTGTCGGACACCGCCGCACTCTTGATGCGGTTCTTGCCGACAACCCGCGGGTCGTGAATATCACTGCCGAAATAGGTGTTGGTAGGTCGCGGCGTTTGCGTCGGGTCGTACAGGTTGCCGGGCTGGCGGTTGGCTTGCAGGATCGCCTCGTAGGACGAGCGCTGCTCGCCCCAGATCCCCGACAGCCCGAAGTTCATCTGATGGGTCACCGGCCCCGTCGCAAAGTGCCCGTTCAAGCCGGCCATGGCGCTTTTGTTGTCTTCGTCATGGGGTGAATAGAGGAAGCCCACCTTGGCGCTGCCATCGTTGGCGACATACAGCGACGAATACTGGCCGTTCTCCCGAGTGTGCTTGGCGCCACCTGCCGCGTAGGCCGTCCAGTTATCGTTCAAGTCATATTCGGCGTTGACCATGCCGTAGGTGTCTTCCAGCTGCGACCAGCTCCAGTCCTGGGCGTAGTTGTCCTTGGCCGACGGCGGGCTGGGCACTTTGGTGCCGGTCAGGTAGACCACCGAGCGGCCGTTATTGATGCGTTCTTTCTGGTAGCCAAAGTCGGTGGAGACCCGCAAGCGCTCGCCGCGATAATCCAGGGCGACGGCGATCAACTGCGAGCTTTTGTTTTCGTCATCCACAGCGGTTTCGCCGCCGTGCCGCGCCAGGTTGACCCGGGCGCCAAAGCGGTTGTCTTCGCCAAAGCGTTGGCCGAGGTCGATGTGGCCGCCGGCCTGGCTGTCGCTGGCGTAATCGAGGGTGACGCTGCGGGTGGGCGTGTCTTCAGCGCGCTTGGGCACCAGGTTGACGCTGCCGCCGATCCCGCTGCCCGAGGGCGACACGCCGTTGACGAAGGCATTCGGGCCCTTGAACAACTCCACCCGTTCCAGGGCTTCGGTAGTGATGATCTGCCGGGGCAGCACGCCGTACAGGCCGTTGAATGCGATGTCATCGGTGCTCAGCGGCAGCCCGCGAATGGTGAACACCTGGGAGAAGTTGCCAAACCCGGACGACTGGCGCACCGACGCGTCGTTGAGCAATACGTCGCCGACGGTTCGCGCTTGTTGGTCGGCGATGGTTTTCGAGGTGTAGCTGACCACGCTGAATGGCACGTCGTTGATGGACCGATTGCCCAACACGCCCAGGCGTGCAGAACGTGCCACCTGGCCACCGGCATACGTGTCTGCCTGCGCCCCGCTCGCTTCACCGCTGATGGTGGTGGCTCCCAACTCCAACGCACCGCCGCTGGCCTGGGGCACCACGGTATAACCGTTGGTGCCGGTGCCTTGCAGGGTGTAGCCGCTGCCTTGCAGCAACTGGGCAAAACCCGATTGTGCGCTGTAGCTGCCTTGCAGCCCCGGGCTTTGTTGATCGTTGAGCAACGTGGAATCGAACGACAACGGCACCCCGGACAACGCCGCAAACTGCGCCAGCACATTCCCCAGCGGCCCCGCCGCGATGTTATAGCTGCGCGCCGCACTGCTTGGCGCAGCATCTTCTGCCTGGGCGTTCTGCAGCGGTGCGACGGCGGCAAGGGCGACCGCCAGGCTCAGAGCCTTCAACGGACGGGGGCAGTACGGGAGCGGTCTGGCGGTCATGGGCATTCCTGTCGGCGCGGAGCAATGTTGAGGGTTCTCCCCTACACCGGGCGACAACGAAAAAGGTATCAGCGAAAGTTGAAAAAGATCAGCGCGGCTCGACCGTCACCCAATATCCCGTCAGGCTGCTGACCTTGACCGGCAAGGTTTCCTGCAACAGGTGCAGGCTGGCATCGGTGTCGCGCAGGGGAAACGCACCCGACACCGTGAGGTCGGCAACCGAGGCATGGCAGCGCAATACGCCGGCGCGATAACGCCCCAGCTCATCCAGCAGGTCCGCCAGGCGCATATGCTGGGCCAGCAGCATGCCGTTCTCCCAGGTCAGGGTGCTGACGTCCAGCGGCTCGACGGCGGCTACCCGGTCAACACTGAAGGCGCCCTGCTCGCCCGCCTTGACGATCACCCCCTGGCCGGCATGCGCCGCCAGCAACTCCACCGCGCCTTCGGTCACGGCCACTCGGCTTGCCTGCTCACCCACCCGCACGCTGAATCGGGTGCCCAAGGCCCTGGCGGTACCGTGGCGGGTCTGGACGATGAACGGGCGATGGGCCGAATCCTTGGCGGTGGTGATCAGCACTTCGCCCTTGAGCAGCTCGATACGCCGCACCTGCTCGGAGAACGCGATATTCAGCGAGCTGCCGGTGTTGATCAGCATGCGTGTGCCGTCGGGCAAGGTGAGATTCCTTTGTTCGCCGATGGCCGTGTGCTGGTCGGCGGTCCACTGCTGCCACGGCACCTGCCGATACGCCAGCCAGGCCGCCGGGCCGGCCGCCAGCAACAACCCGAGCGCCTGGCGTCGGCCGAGGGATTTTTTGCGCCCGATGCGCTTCAAGGTATCGCCGGCAATCGCCGCCGGCACGCTGTTGAAGTCCCCCAGAATCGCCTGCGCCCGTTGCCAGGCCTGGGCATGCTGGGCGCTGCGGCCCTGCCACTGGGCGATGGCGCGGCGGTCCTCATCGGTGGCGCTGCCGGACTGCAACTGCACCATCCAGTCGGCGGCTTCACCGAGGATCAACGGATCAATCGACTGGCTCATGCCACGCTCAGGCAGGCAAGGAAGGCCTCGCGCATGTAGCGTTTGACCGAAATCAGCGACACACCCAGGGCATCGGCAATCTGCTGATAGGTCAGGCCGTCGATCTGCGACATCAGGAAGGCCTGGCGGGTTTTTTCCGGCAGATCCCGCAGCATCGCCTCAATGCGGTACAGCGCTTCGAGGACCAGCCAGCGGGTTTCCGGCGAAGGTACATGCTGTTCGGGCAGGTGGGCGATGGTTTCCAGGTAGGCGCGTTCCACTTCCTGGCGGCGCCAGCTGTCGATCATCAGGCCCTTGGCGATATGCGTGAGCAACGCCCGTGGTTCGGCGCCCAGGTGGGTGCTGGTTTGCCGGGTGAGCAGGCGCATGAACGTGTCATGGGCCAGGTCGGCGGCATCGCTGGCGTTGCCCAGCTTGCGGTCCAGCCAACGGTGCAACCATCCATGGTGTTCGCAGTACAGGTCCTGGATATGCAGATTGAGGGGAGACGACATGCCGATCACCGGGGCGCGCCGGGCGGTGAGACCCAAGCGTAATTAAGAATTGATCGCATTCTAGTCTGCGCGGGGTAATGCTGGCAATTTCATGATTTTGATAACGCCGGTGACCCAATGTGGGAGCGGGCTTGCTCGCGAATGCGGTGGATCAGTCGACATCTCCAGCGGCTGATACTCCGTATTCGCGAGCAAGCCCGCTCCCACATTTTGATCTTCACCCGGCGTTTGATTCCGGGTGTCTGGATCAGGCCAGTTCGGCCCGCAGTTGACGCGCCGCTGTCACCATGTGAATCAGCGCCGCTTCAGTCTCCGGCCAGCCACGGGTTTTCAGGCCGCAATCCGGGTTGACCCACAGGCGTTCGGCCGGGATGCGTTTGGCTGCCTTGCGCAGCAGGTTGGCCATTTCCGAGGCATCCGGCACCCGTGGCGAGTGGATGTCATACACACCTGGGCCAATGTCGTTCGGGTAGGCGAAGGCTTCGAATGCCTCCAGCAACTCCATGTCCGAGCGCGAGGTTTCGATGGTGATCACGTCGGCATCCATCGCCGCGATGGACTCGATCACATCGTTGAATTCGCTGTAGCACATGTGGGTGTGGATCTGGGTTTCGTCGCGCACACCGGAGGCGCACAGGCGGAAGACTTCGGTGGCCCAGTCCAGGTATTCCTTCCACTGCGCCCGGCGCAACGGCAAGCCTTCGCGGAACGCGGCTTCGTCGATCTGCACGATCTTGATCCCGGCGGCTTCCAGGTCCACCACTTCGTCACGAATCGCCAGGGCGAGTTGCCGCGCCTGTTCTTCGCGGCTCACGTCTTCACGGGGGAACGACCACATCAGCATGGTCACCGGGCCGGTCAGCATGCCCTTCATCACCTTGTTGGTGAGGCCCTGGGCGTAGCGGATCCACTCCACGGTCATGGCTTTCGGACGACTCAGGTCACCGAAAATCACCGCCGGTTTCACACAACGGGAACCGTAGCTCTGCACCCAGCCGAAGCGGGTAAATACATAACCGTCCAACTGTTCGGCGAAGTATTCGACCATGTCGTTACGCTCGGCTTCACCATGCACCAGCACGTCCAGGCCAAGGTTTTCCTGCACTTCGACAGCGTGGCGGATCTCGCTGTGCATGGCTTCGACGTATTCGGCTTCGCTCAACTTGCCGGCCTTGTAGGACTGGCGAGCCAGGCGGATCGAAGCGGTTTGCGGGAACGAACCGATGGTGGTGGTCGGAAACAGCGGCAGGTTCAGGCCGGCACGCTGTTTCTCGATACGTTGGGCAAACAGCGAGTCACGCTGGCTGTCCTTCGCGGTGATCGCCGCCACACGGGCTTGCACCGCCGGCTTGTGGATACGCGGCGAAGCGGCACGGGCCGCCTGCACGGCACGGCTTTCGGCCAGGGCAGCGATCACGTTCGACGCTTCAGGCTGGTTCACGGCCTGGGCCAGCACCGCCACCTCTTCGCACTTCTGCACGGCAAACGCCAGCCAGCTTTTCAGCTCGGCATCCAGCTTGTCTTCACGGCCCAGGTCTACCGGGCTGTGCAGCAACGAGCAGGATGGCGCCACCCACAGGCGATCCCCCAGGCGCTCATGAGCATGCTGCAAGGTGGCCAGGGCTTTTTCCAGGTCGCAGCGCCATACGTTACGGCCGTTGACCACGCCCAGGGACAGCACCTTATAAGCCGGCAGGCGATCGAGGATGGTCGGGTACTGATCCGGTGCACGCACCAGGTCGATGTGCAGGCCGTCCACCGGCAGGTTGGCGGCCAGGCCGAGGTTCTCTTCCAGGCCGCCAAAATAGGTGGCCACCAGCTTCTTCAGCGGGTCGCGCTGGATCAGGTTGTAGGCACGCTCGAAGGCGTTTTTCCAATCCTGCGGCAGGTCCAGCACCAGGATCGGCTCGTCGATCTGCACCCATTCCACGCCCAGGTCCGCCAGGCGCTGGAAGATCTGGCCGTACAGCGGCAGGAGGCGGTCCAGCAGGTCGAGTTTGTCGAAATCACCACCCTTGGCCTTGCCCAGCCACAGGTAGGTCAGCGGGCCGATGACCACTGGCTTGACGGTGTGGCCGAGGTCACGGGCTTCCTTGACCTCTTCGAACAGTTGCTCCCAACCCAGCTGGAATTGCTGGTCGGCACTGAATTCAGGGACCAGGTAGTGATAGTTGGTGTCGAACCACTTGGTCATTTCCTGGGCGTGGGCACCGCCGCAGCAGTTGTCACTGACGCCACGGGCCATGCCGAACAGGGTGTGCAGGGTGGCTTTGCCGTCGGCCGGGCGGAAACGCTCGGGGATCACACCGAACATCAGCGAGTGAGTCAGTACCTGGTCGTACCAGGCGAAGTCGCCGGCGGGCAACAGTTCGATGCCGGCCTTCTTTTGCAGGTCCCAGTGCGTCTTGCGCAGTTCACGACCTACGGCGCGCACGCCGGCTTCGTCGAGCTCGCCCTTCCAAAACGCTTCCTGCGCTTTTTTCAGTTCACGATCGCGACCAATGCGCGGGAATCCAAGGGAATGGGCAACAGCCATGACGTAAAGCTCCAATGTGTTTGTATGGGAGCCATTGTCGGGATCGAGTGATAGTGAGACAAACTCATTTTATTTGAGATGATCACAAGTTCCACTCATGATGAAATGCACCGGCCAGGCCTGAGTGATCGCGCGGCGCTCATGCTCCATGGGCACGGGAGTGGGTGGGCCTTCGTTTTGCTTATCACTGAAATAGCTGGCAGCGTCTGTTTCGGTGCACGGCCGCTCAGCATACTTTTGCTTCCCAAGCCCCAAGGAAGCCCCCACATGGAACAGCAGCCGCCACTGACCACCCTCCTCGTTCACTTCGTAGCCCTTGGGCTCACACTCCTCGGCATCGGCAGCCTGGCGCTGCTGATGGCCTGGGCCGGGCGTCTGATTTTCTAGTTCAATCGGCGGGAATATCGGCGCTCAACGTGCGGATCAACGCTTGCGCCTGAGAGTCCCGCTGCGCCGTATACAGCACCACTTCGCGACTGGGCAGCGGCGGCAGGTCGAAACGCTGCTCCACGTCGACGCAGCCACTGGGCGCCATTCGCCCAACCATCGCGCCGATGCCAATTCCCGCCACCACTGCAGCGCCGATCGCCAGGATCCCGCTGCCCACGAACGCCTCTTCCCAGGCACGGTTCTGCTCGGCCAGCGCCGCCATCACCATGCTGCGCATGCCGCAGGGTTCCGGCTGGATCGCCAGGGGCAACGCCCCGCCCTGGCGCAATTCGAAGTCGTGGGAAGCCATCCAGCCAAAGCGTTCGATGCCCACCACTTCGCCGTCCTGGCGACGGTTGTCGTGCCGCAGGATCATCGCCACATCCAGCTTGCCCTGCTCGTAGTTCATCAACATATCCCGCGAGGTGCCGAGGCTGAACGCCACGATCACGTCCGGGTCGGTGGTCGCCAAACGTCGCAGCCACAGGCTGAGATCGGCGCCGACAATGTGGTGGCTGACGCCCACGCGCAAGGTGCGTTTCTGCGGGCCAAAACAATTCATCGCATCCTGGTAGTTGTCCAGCAAGCGGCGGGCGCTGGCCAAAAACATCTGGCCATGGGCCGACAGCGTGACCCGTCGCGGCGTGCGCTCCAGCAGCTTGCGGCCAAGGCTTTCTTCGAGGCGTTTTATCTTCAGGCTGATAGCCGCCTGGGTGCCGCCGATGGCATCGGCAGCGCGGGTAAAGCTCTTGAGTTCGGCGACCAGGACGAACGCCTGGATGGCGTCGATATCGGGCATTTTCATGGATGGGCTGGCGATAGAGAGTCAAGACGTGACGTTAGCATGCCGCGCCTGCTGACCAAACCACTGCATGATGAGCACGCAGCCTGGGTGTGACGCCGCCGATGACTGCAAGCACAATGCATACACCCCGCCGGTCACCAGCGGCTGACCAAACGGCACCACCAACACACCCCGTTCGATCGACTCGGCCGCCAGCGTCAGATCCGTCATCGCCACCCCAAGCCCGCGCGCGGCGGCATCCAGCGCCAATTCGTCAAGGTTGAACGGGATATGCCGGTAGTCGTCCAGCGACCGCGCGCCATTGGCCGCCAGCCAGGTCATCCAGTCCTGCTTGTCGGCTGAACGATGCAGCAGCGCAAAGTGTTCGAGCTGTTCCACGGAAGCCAGTGGCCCCAAACCCGGCGCGCAGACCGGCACCAATGATTCGTGGAACAAGGTCAGCCGCGCAGGATCGTTGTCGGGCTTGGGCAGGTAAAGGATGTAGGCATCGCTGTCACTCGCCGGCTCGACCACCTCGGTGGCGACGGTCTCGATTGCCAGGGAAATATCGGGATGGTTGCGATAGAAATCGCTGAGCTTGGGCAGCAGCCAGCGCACCGCCAGCGACACATGCAGGCGGATGCGAAACGGACGTTTACGAGGCGAGAGCCGATCCTCCAGCCCCTTCAGTTGCGCCAGGATGCTCCGGGCACTGGCCAGCACCTGCTCACCTTCGGAGGTCAGGCGCAGGCTGCGGCTGGTCCGGGTGAACATCGGCACGCCGAAATGGCTTTCCAGTTGCTGGATTTTGCGGCTCACCGCGCTTTGGGTCAGGCACAGCTTCTGCGCAGCCACGGTGAAGCTCGCGCAGTCACTGACTTCAACCAACGCCTGAAGGCCCTGCAGCGAAGGCACGTGACGGATGTTATCCATGCGTTTTCCGAATGGCTGGATGATTTTATAACGTTGGTTGTATCACCGCAGGCCCTATAGATTCCAGCTGCAGCCCGAACTTATTTATGCCAGCAACGCATACTGCCGAGGATCTTCATGGAAAACACATGTGGCTGGATTGCCCAGACTGAAAGCCTCCCCGCCCGGGACCGACTCACCGGCCTACAAAAAGCCGACTGGCTGGTGATCGGCGCCGGCATCACCGGTTTGTGTGCGGCGCACAACCTGGCCGAGATGCACCCCGAGGCGCGCATCGTGATCGTCGACCGCCAGCGCGCCGCCCAAGGTGCCTCAGCGCGTAATTCCGGTTTTGTGGTGGCCCATGAGCATCCCGCTGCAAGTGAACTGATGGGCAACGCAGGCTTCGCTGACTTTGAGGTGGACACCGCGATCTCCCGCGCAGCCAGCGATGAAGTGCGCGAGCGCATCGCCCGCCATGCCATCGACTGCGACTTTCGGGACAGCGGCTACTACTTCGCCGTGCACGATCGCGACAAGCTTGCGCATGTGGATGCCAAGTTGGCGACCTTGCGTGCCGCGGGTGCTTCAGCGCAGTTCCTGCAAGGTGCCGCACTCGCGCAGACACTCGGCACCGAGCATTACCAGGCCGCCATCTGGTGCGGCCACGGCAACGCCTTGCTGCAACCGGCGAAGTATGTGAAGGGTTTGCTCGAAGCGCTGCCGGACAACGTGACGCTTTATGAGAACACCGACATCACCGGCCTTGAGCGCATGGCCAATGGCGGCATTCGCGCCAACGGCCTGGACGCCTGCATTGAAGCCGGCCAGGTGCTGGTGTGCCTCAACGCCTTTATTCCACGGGTGGGCCTTGAGGCCAGTGCGACGTTCCCGATGGAACTCAGCGCCAGCCTCACCCGCCCTCTCAGCGATGAGGAATACCGCCGGATCGGCGCAGTGGAACCGTGGGGCGTGCTGTCCACGCGGCCACTGGGTGCCACGGTGCGCCTGACACCGGACCATCGGGTGATGATCCGCAACACAGCGGAGTACCGCACCCGGGACTTGTCCAACGGCGACCTGTTGCACCGGCGCCAACACCATGTAAAGGGCATGCAGCGACGCTTCCCGTGGCTGACCGAACAAGACATCCACTACACCTGGACCGGCCACTTGAGCGCCTCCCGCAGCGGTCAACCGTATTTCGCGCGGGTCGAAAGCAACCTGTATGCCGTCGCGGGCTGCAACGGTTCAGGCGTGGCCCGCGGCACGCTGTGGGGTCGACTGCTGGCCGAGTGGGCGTCGGGCCAGACTTCCTCGCTCCTGCACTCTGTGATGCACAGGGCACAGCCCGGCTGGCTGCCACCCCGGCCGTTGTTCGACATCGGTGCCATGCTGCGTATGGGCGTGGAAACGGTTCGAGCACGGACAGAAATCTAGAACAAGAAACCTCGATAAAGGTGATTCACATGCACATCAACAGTCTGTCCCTGGCGGTCATCCTCAGCGCGCTCCCGGCGGCTGTGTACGCCGCCGAAGAAGTGAACATTTCCAACTGGAACGGCTACATCGCCGATGACACCTTGACCAGTTTTACCAAAGCGACCGGGATCAAGGCGACCTACGACATTCACGACAGCAATGAAGTGCTGGAATCCAAGCTGATGACCGGCAATACCGGTTATGACGTGGTGAGCCCGTCCAACCACTTCCTCTCGCGGCTGATCAAGGCCGGGGCGATCCAGAAGCTCGACCGAAGCCAACTGCCCAACTGGAAAAACCTCGACCCGTTGCTGATGAAAAAGCTGGAGACCAACGACCCGGGCAACCAGTACGGCTTCCCGTATATGTGGGGCACGGCGGGGATTGGCTACAACGTCGAGAAGATCAAGGCGATCTTCGGCACCACCGACGTCACCCATTCCTGGAGCCTGTTCTTTGATGAAAACAACATCAAGAAACTCAGCGCCTGCGGCGTGGCGATTATCGACAACCCCACGCAGATCCTGCCGATCACCCTCAACTACCTGGGCCTGCCGCACCACAGCCACGAACCGGCCGACTACAAAAAGGCCGAGCAGGCGCTGTTGAAAATCCGCCCCTACATCCAGTACTTCCATGCCTCCAAGTACATCAGCGACCTGGCGAACGGCAATATCTGCGCAGTGATCGGCTTTAACGGCGACGTGGTACAGGCTGCCGCCAGCGCCAGGGAAGCGAAAAACGGTATCAGCATCGCCTACTCGATCCCGGACGAAGGCTCGACATTGTGGCTGGACATGGTGGTGATGCCCAAGGGTGCACCGCACGAGAAAAACGGCTATGCCTATATGAATTACCTTCTGGAGCCCAAGGTGATTGCCAACATTAGCAACAGCATCCACTACGCCAACCCCAACAGCGCGGCGGATGAGCTGGTGACCCCTGAGGTGAAGCAAGACCTGGCGATCTACCCGCCGAAAAGCGTGATGGACAAGCTGTTTATCGTGGAGGACCTGCCGCCAGCGATTGCGCGGCTGGCCACTCGGTTGTGGACCAAGTTGAAGACCAATACGTGATACCGAAAACCGGACTTGCTCAAGGCTCATGGGAGAGCGGTATAGTCACTCCATTGAGCTTGGGATTGAATCAACATGGAAGGACTTCACCAGGGTAGCTGCCTGTGCGGCGCGGTCAGCTACCGAGTATCGACACCGCTGAAAGCTGTGACGCATTGCCACTGCAAAAAATGCCAAAAGAGTCATGGCTCCGCCTTCGCGACATACGCGAGTGCTCCGAAATCGTCGGTGCACATCGAGTCTTCGCTGCAAACGCTCAAGGCTTATGAATCTTCCGAGGGTGTGTTTCGTGAGTTTTGCTCACGCTGCGGCTCGTCGATGTTCTGGTCCGATATCAATGGTGTTTACCCAGACTGGGTCTCGATAGCAATCGCTACACTCGATACGCCGCTCTTGCCTGGCAAGCAGGAGCACTCCTGCGTTGACTCCAAGGCCGCTTGGCTGGATCTGGAGAATCGCAGTGGCTGAATCAGAGGACGGTTTGTCGATACGCACCCTCTCGGCGCTGCCCGAAGAGATCCTGGTATTGGAAGCAGAAGCCGTCGCCGAAGGATTCAGGTTTCTCACGCGACTCGTTGCAGAGTGGTCCAGCGGCGCCAACCGTTTTGACCAGCCAGGCGAATGTCTTTTGGGTGTATTCAGCAACGGGCAGTTGATCGCCGTTGGCGGTTTGTCCCATGACCCTTACGCCGGTCCGGAGGTTGGCAGGCTGCGCCGGGTGTACGTCGCACAGGCATCAAGGGGACGCCAGGTGGGCAAAGCGTTGGTAGGCCAGCTTTTGGCACGCGCGGCGCAATCCTTCCATGTCGTGCGCCTGTCTACCGACACCCACGAGGGCGCAAGCTTTTATCTGCGCTGCGGGTTTGAGCCGGTACAGGACGAACATGCAACTCACGCTAAATCATTAATTGATCAGGAGGCTTCATGCAGGTGATCAACGACAACCGGCCTGAATACGTTCGGGGGGGGAGATGACGGTTTGATGTCAGTGTGGGTGCGTTTTTGTCATGTGGGAGCTGTCGAGCTTTAGCGAGGCTGCGATAGCGGTGTGTCAGGCAGCTTATTTTATCGGCTGTGCCGCCGCCTTCGCAGCCTCGCTGAGGCTCGACAGCTCCCACAGGGGATAGGGGTTGTTTGGTGGGCTTGTGTTTCAAAGTCAGGCCACCAACCCCGCTTTGGCGGCATTGGCGAGTATGTCTTGGGCGGGTACATTGACCCATGTGGCGGCGTCCACCTCGCCCTGTTTTGCCAGCCAGGCCTCCACCATCTGGTAGCCCAGCGTGTATCCCAGCCATCTTGGCCGCGCGCCGGTACCAAAGAACCATTCACTGTGATCGTAATACGTGGCGTCTAGAAGCTGGCGGTCTACCGGGGCACTCAGCAGTTCCTGGGGGGCAAGCGCCCGCTCCCACAACTCCGGCTCACTGCCCAGCACCTGCCGCACAAACTGCCCGGCCAGGCCCTCACTGACCATCGCCTCCCCCAGCGTCCAGCCATAACCGGGGCCCGCCATGCGCAGGCAATGGTGCACCTCATGCACCACGTGTCGACGCAATGCACCGCTTCGCAGGCTGGTGAGGAAATTCGGGTTATCGGGATCAAGGGTCATGCTGAACATCGTGCTGCGATAAGCACGGCCCACCAGGCCGAGTTCCGGAAGGGTCTCCCCCGGCAACCGCTGGATCAGGATGTCCAGCCGCGGCGGCGGCAGCAGTTGCGCGATTGCCTCGTAGGCAACCTCAAACTCTCGGATCAACTCCGGGCGAAACTGCGCCAGGCTCCCCGAAGCTTCCAGCCAATGCAGCGTCCATGCGTCCATTCTCACCTCTCGTCGCCCAAGCCGTGGTCCGTTATCAAAGCGGCTCATCATACCTACGGGCTGTCATATTCACAGGCCAGCTTATAACCGGGCCAGCAAATTCCGCTGACTAACCTTTCGATCTGTCCCAAGTGCGGGCACAATGCGTGTCCTTTTTTGGCAGGCACCGCCGCAGGCTCTGAAAATGATCAAAACGCCGTACTACCTCATCGACAAACAAAAGCTTCTGGTCAACATGCAGAAGATCGCCTACGTGCGCGAACAGTCCGGCGCCAAGGCTCTGCTGGCCCTCAAATGCTTCGCCACCTGGTCGGTGTTCGACCTGATGCAGGAATACATGGACGGCACCACCTCGTCGTCGCTGTACGAGCTCAAGCTGGGTCGCCAGAAGTTCGAAGGTGAAGCCCACGCCTACAGCGTGGCCTGGGCCGACGATGAAATCGAAGAGATGCTCGACAACTGCGACAAGATCATCTTCAACTCCATCAGCCAGCTGCAGCGCTTCGCCGAGCGCAGCGAAGGCAAGACCCGCGGCCTGCGCGTCAACCCGCAAGTGAGCAGCTCCGACTACCTGCTGGCCGACCCGGCGCGCCCGTTCAGCCGCCTGGGCGAGTGGGACCCGGTGAAGATCGAAGGTGTGATCGAGCAAATCTCCGGTTTCATGTTCCACAACAACTGCGAGAACGGTGATTTCAACCTGTTCGACCAGATGCTCAACACCATCGAAGAACGCTTCGGCGCGCTGCTGCACAAGGTCAACTGGGTCAGCCTCGGCGGCGGCATCCACTTCACCGGTGAAGGCTATGCCATCGACGCCTTCTGCCAGCGCCTCAAGGCGTTCTCGCAGAAGTACGACGTGCAGGTGTACCTGGAACCCGGCGAAGCGGCGATCACCAACAGCGCCTCCCTGGAAGTGACCGTGCTCGACACCCTCTACAACGGCAAGAACCTCGCCGTGGTAGACAGCTCCATCGAAGCCCACCTGCTGGACCTGCTGATCTATCGCCTCAACGCCAAGCTGGCGCCGAGCAATGGCGAACACACCTACATGGTGTGCGGCAAGTCGTGCCTGGCCGGGGATATCTTCGGTGAGTACCAATTTGATCAGCCGCTGGCCATCGGCGATCGACTGTCGTTCATCGACACGGCAGGCTACACCATGGTCAAGAAAAACTGGTTCAACGGCCTGAAAATGCCGTCCATCGTAGTGAAACAACTCGACGGTACAGTCGAAGTGGTTCGTGAATTTGGTTACGACGACTACCTGTCCAGCCTTTCGTAAAGCGGACAGATAAAGGAGAGATAAAGCAATTGAAAAAGAACGTTCTTATCATTGGTGCAGGAGGTGTCGCCAAGGTGGTGGCCCACAAGTGCGCGCAGCACAACGACGAACTCGGTCGTATTGCTATCGCGTCGCGCAACATCTCCAAATGCCAGGCCATCATCGACAGCGTCAAGGCCAAGGGTAGCCTCAAGGTACCCGCCGACATCCAGGCCTTCGCGCTGAACGCTTTGGACGTGGAAGCGACCAAGGCACTGATCCGCGAGACTGAATCGCAGATCGTCATCAACGTCGGTTCCGCGTTCCTCAACATGTCGGTATTGCGTGCCTGCATCGACACCGGCGTGGCGTACCTCGACACCGCCATCCACGAAGAGCCGGGCAAGGTCTGCGAGACCCCGCCGTGGTACGGCAACTACGAATGGAACCACCTGGAAGAGTGCAAACAGAAGAACATCACGGCCATCCTTGGCGTGGGCTTCGACCCGGGTGTGGTCAACGCTTATGCAGCGCTGGCGCAACAAAAGCATTTCGACCGCATTGATTCGATCGACATTCTCGACGTCAATGCCGGCTCCCATGGCAAATATTTCGCCACCAATTTCGACCCGGAAATCAACTTCCGCGAATTCACCGGACAGGTGTGGAGCTGGCAGAACAGCCAGTGGACCAGCAACACCATGTTCGAAGTCAAACGCACCGACGACCTGCCTGTAGTCGGTTCGCAGAACCTGTACCTGACCGGCCACGATGAAGTGCACTCGCTGTCGAAAAACCTCGACGTGCCCAATGTGCGTTTCTGGATGAGCTTCGGCGAACACTACATCAACGTGTTCACCGTGCTGAAAAACCTCGGCCTGCTCTCCGAAAAACCGGTCACCACCGCCGAAGGCCTGGAAGTCGTGCCGCTGAAACTGGTCAAGGCCGTGCTGCCCGACCCGTCGTCGCTGGCGCCTGGCTACACCGGCAAGACCTGCATCGGCGACCTGGTCAAGGGCACCAAGGATGGCCAGCCACGCGAGCTGTTCATCTACAACGTGGCCTGCCACGAAGAAGCCTTCGCCGAGACCGACAGCCAGGGCATTTCCTACACCGCCGGCGTACCGCCGGTAGCCGCAGCGCTGCTGGTTGCCCGTGGCGAGTGGGACGTGAAGCACATGGCCAACGTCGAGGAACTGCCGGCTGAGCCGTTCCTGAAGGCGCTGGACGTGATGGGCTTGCCGACTCGGATCAAAGACGAGAACGGTGACCGTGCCTGGGATGCGATTGCCTGATAGGCGATAGTTGACCGAACAAAAAAATGCGCCCTCAGGGGCGCATTTTTTGTTGGGGCTCACACCAATCTCAAAGAATGATGAAGATCAAAATGTGGGAGCGGGCTTGCTCGCGAATGCGGTGTGCCAGTCACTGCATCTGGCGACTGATACACCGCATTCGCGAGCAAGCCCGCTCCCACATTTTGGATTTGCTGTGTTCTTGAGAGCGGGTTACTCCAGGTTACGCGCCGAATTGCTCAACGCCCTTGAGCACTGCAACAACGCCGGCGCCAACTGCTTCTCTGCATCCGCCCGGCTCCAGCGACTGGTCGGCGCCACCACATGCACCGCCGCCACCGGCCGACCGTTCGCCCCCAGCACCGGCGCGCCGATGGTCATGTCCCCCAGGAACAGTTCCTGGCCATTCACCGCATAGCCCTGCTCGCGCACCTGCTGCAACGACTCCATGATCCTGTCGACGTCCGTCAACGTCTGGCTGGTATGCGCCACCCGCTGGCTGTGCTCGATCAACGCCAGCGCCTCATCCTGCGGCAACGCACTCAGATACGCCCGGCCCGACGCCGTGCAATACATCGGCACCCGCGAGCCAATCGGCATGTGTACCGGCACGAAGCCGGAGCTGACAAACCGCGCGATATACGTCATGTCGTAACCCGCAGGCTCGGTCAGGCACGAGGTTTCTCCCGTCAGGCGGGTCAATTCCGAGAGGAACGGGTTGGCCACTTCAATCAGCGAATGCGCATCCAGATAACTGAAGCCCAACTCCAGCACCCGTGGTGTGAGTTGGTAATGACGGGTGCGCGAGTGTTTCCGAAGGTAACCCAGGCTCTCGAGGGTAAACACCATGCGCTGGGCCGAGCTTTTGGTCATGCCGGCGGCCTCGGCCACCTCTGCAAGGCTCATGCTGCGGCGCTGGGCGCTGAATGCCTTGAGCACCGACAGGCCTTTTTCCAGGGATTGGTTGTGCAAGCTGTTGCGTTCTTCGGACATGGCGAACTCGCGGTCAGGTCGATCAAGCGTGGCGATATTTCTACACGAAATCGCGAAATTCGACCACTAAAAATCGCATACCGATACGAATGGTTCATTTTGTTTAATTTCCATAGCGCAAAACGATTTTGTTTAATCGAAATGGCACAGAGCTTGCGGTTTGCTTGGTAACCGCTCGCGGTACTGACGATCCGTTTTCCTTCTGGAGTAACCCGATGAACAGTCTTTCGCCCTTGTTTCGCCGCCTCGCCTTCGGTCTTTGCGCCACCTTTTGCGTGGCCACCGTGCACGCCGCCGGTGCAGCCTCGTACAAAGTCGGTGCAACGGCCAGCGGTTCGCCGTTCACCTTCCTCGACATCAAGAGCAACAGCATCCAGGGCGTGATGGTCGACGTCGCCAACGCAGTGGGCAAGGCCGGTGGTTTCACCAGCGAAATCGAGCAGACCAACTTTGCCGCGCTGATCCCGTCCCTCACCTCGGGCAAGCTCGACTTGATCGCCGCCGGCATGCTCAAGACCCCGGAGCGTGCCCAGGTGGTGGACTTCAGCGCGCCGGTGTACGCCTACGGTGAAGGCCTGATCGTGAGTGCCGACGACAACGCGACCTATACCGACCTCAGTTCCTTGAAGGACCAGGTAGTGGGTGTACAAGCCGGCACGATCTTCTACGACATGCTCAACAAGCTGGGGATCTTCAAGGAAATCCGCACCTACGACTCCATCGGCGAAATGGTCCGCGACCTGAGCCTGGGCCGCATCAAGGCCGCCGTGGGTGACCAGCCGGTGGTGGCGTACCAGATCCGCCAGAAGCTGTTCAAGGGCGTGAAGCTCGCCGCCGACTACAAGCCGGTCAACGTCGGCGAGGTGTGCCTGGTGGTGCGCAAAGGCGACAGCGAAACCCTCGAACGCCTGAACCAGGCCATCGCCAGCATCAAGGCCGACGGCACCCTGGACGCGATCCTGAAGAAGTGGGGGCTTGATGCCCAGGTGCAGCCATGAACCCGGCTGAATTCCTGCAAAACGCCCAGGACTTCCTGCCGATCCTGCTGCAAGGCGCCTGGGTGACGATCCAGATCACCGTGCTGTCGTTCCTGCTCAGCAGCGCGATCGGCCTGGTGCTGGCGCTGCTCAAACTGTCGCCGATCAAGGCGCTGTCGTGGGCGGCGAGCACCGTGATCAATGTGATTCGCGGCCTGCCGATCATCGTGCAGCTGTTCTACATCTACTTCGTGTTGCCGGACATGGGCGTGCACCTCAGTGCATTCCAGGCGGGTGTGATCGGCATGGGCATCGCCTACTCGGCGTACCAGGCGGAGAACTTCCGTACCGGCATCATCGCCGTCGAACAGGGCCAGCGTGAAGCCGCCGAAGCCCTGGGCATGCGCTCGGTGCTGATGATGCGCCGGGTAATCCTGCCCCAGGCGTTTCGCATCGCCTTGCCGCCCTACGGCAACACCCTGGTGATGATGCTCAAGGACTCATCGCTGGTGTCGACCATCACCGTGGCCGAGATGACGCGCCAGGGCCAACTGATCGCCTCGTCCACCTTCCAGAACATGACCGTCTACACCCTGGTCGCCCTGCTCTACCTGCTGATGAGCCTGCCGCTGGTGTATGGCCTGCGCCGCATGGAACAGCACCTGGGCCGGAGGAAAAAAGCATGATCGAGATTCGCCAACTGCAAAAGCACTACGGCACCCATCGCGTGCTGCACGGCGTCGACCTGGACGTGGCCAAGGGCGAAGTGGTGTGCCTGATCGGCCCGTCCGGCTCGGGCAAATCCACCCTGCTGCGCTGCATCAACGCCCTGGAAGCCTACGACGGCGGCACCATCAACGTGTTCGGCGAAACCGTGCAACGTGGCAGCAAGACCGTACACGCCCTGCGCAGCCGCATGGGCATGGTGTTCCAGCGCTTCAACCTGTTCCCCCATCGCACCGTGCTGGAAAACGTGATGGAAGGCCCGGTGTACGTCAAGGGCGAACCGCTGCAACAGGCCCGGGAAGAAGCCTTGGCGCTGCTGGATAAAGTCGGCCTGTCGGCCAAGGCCGATGCCTACCCGGAACAACTCTCCGGCGGCCAGCAACAGCGGGTTGCCATCGCCCGCGCACTGGCGATGAAACCCGATGCGATGTTGTTCGACGAACCCACTTCGGCCCTCGACCCGGAACTGGTGGGCGATGTGCTGGAGGTCATGCGCACCCTCGCCGACGAAGGCATGACCATGATCGTGGTGACCCACGAAATGGGCTTTGCCCGGGAAGTGGCCGACCGCGTGTGCTTCCTGCACGGCGGCTACATCGTGGAGAGCGGGCCGGCCGAGCAGGTGCTGGGCAACCCGCAACAACCGCGCACCCAGGACTTCCTGCGCCGCGTGCTGCACCCGACGGCCAATACCCGGAGCTTGTCATGAAGTCACTCTGGGCCGCGACGGCGCCCGCTGCACCGCAAACACCCGCGTTGGCTGAGTCATTGAAGGTGGACGTGGCCATCGTCGGCGCCGGGTATACCGGCTTGTCCACGGCGCTGCACCTCGCGGAACGCGGCGTCAGCGTGTGCGTGCTGGAGGCCAACGAGCCCGGCTGGGGCGCGTCCGGGCGCAATGGCGGGCAGGTCAACCCGACACTCAAATACGACCCGGATCAACTGGTGCAGATGTACGGTGCCGAGCGCGCCGAGCCACTGATCAACACCGTGTCCAACTCTGCCGACCTGGTGTTCAACCTGATCGAGCGCCATGGCATCGACTGTGCGCCCACACGCAAGGGCTGGATGCAGGTTTCCTATTCCGAAAAAGGCGTGGCGGGCCTGCACGCCCGGGCCGAACAGTGGGCACGTCGCGGGGTGCCGGTGCAGCGCCTGGATGCCGGCGCGGTGTCCGCCCGCATGGGCAGCCAGGCGTTTGCCGGTGGCTGGCTGGACGGTCGCGCGGGCGCCATCCAACCCTTGGCCTATGCTCGGGGCCTGGTGCGTGCAGCCCAGGCGGCGGGCGTGCGCATTCATGGGCAGAGCGCAGTGACCGCGATGCAACAGGCGGGCGCGGGCTGGAAGTTGCAGACCGCGAGCGGCGCGCAGGTGTCGGCCGGCCAAGTGGTACTGGCCACCAACGGCTACAGCGGCGACTTGTGGCCCGGCATGGCCCAGAGTGTGCTCGCGGCCAACAGTTTTATCGTCGCCACCCGGCCCTTGAGCGGGCCTGGGGCCGAGAGCATTTTGCCGGGGCAGGAAACCGTCTCAACCGCCCAAAGGCTACTGCTGTACTTTCGCAAGGACGCCCACGGTCGCCTGCTGATGGGCGGGCGCGGGTTGTTCGAAGATCCCACCGGGCCCGCAGATTTTGCGCACCTGGAACGTTCGCTGGCACTGTTGTTTCCCCAGCTGGGCAAGCTGGACTTCGAGTACCGCTGGGCGGGCCGGATCGCGATCACCCGGGACTTTATGCCCCACGTCCACGAGCCCGCACCCGGCCTGACCCTGGCATTGGGCTGTAACGGACGCGGGATTGCCTTGTGCACCAGCCTCGGCCAGCAATTGGCCGGACGCCTGTGTGACAGCCGCTCCGACTTCGCTTACCCGGTAACGCCTTTGCAGCGGTTGCCACTGCATGGCTTGCAACGCTTCTACATCGGCGCGGGCGTGGCGTGGTACAGCCTGCTGGATCGCCTCTCCCTGTAGGAGCGAGCTTGCTCGCGAAAAAACCGAAGGCGCCGCGTGTCCTCAGGAGACCGGCGCCTTCGTCAAAGCTCGCAGACCTTTCCCTCATCACTGAAGAAATAGATATTTTCATGCTTGTAGCCCCAGCGACCGCCTCGCTCGCGAGCATGCGGCTCGAAGGTAAAGCACGTCACCTCCTCCAGGCGCCGATGATTGCCCGCCTCGATGTAGAGCCTTTGGTCACGCTGCTCGCAGATGCTGTGGCCGACGTTGCCGGCGAAATCGAGGTTCTCGAAACCCTCGGATGCGATCAGGTCATTGGCGAACGCGTGGAGATCGTTGAACGTGGTTTCAGGCCGGGCGAATGTGCGCATCATCGCGTGTAGCAGGTGCTCGACTTCATAACCCCTGCTGAACTCGGCCCCCACCGGCACCGCCCGGCACACGCCCTCCTCCACATAGAAAGAGCGGGCACAGTCGCCCCACACATTGCCTGCTCTCGGGCTCAAATCCACCGTGATCAGATTGTGTAAACCAACGGCTTCATCACTGGGCCGATAGTCGCGTCCCGACACCGAAAGCGCACTGCGCGAACCCAGCAATACAAAGGCCGGGCAGTCGTAATACCAGGTCTGCGGATAGCCGGAATCCGCGAGCATCTGCGTCGCCATTTCGGCGATGGAGGCTTCGGTGGACTGTGGCGTGATCCGCGTAACGAGCTGCTGCAGCACCGACTTGGCGGCGGCCTGGACCACGCGATTAGGCAACATGGATTGTCTCTGACTGATGAGGGATTGCGTCGATGGTAGCAGCACTCTCCTCGACAGGGAGACGCACTCGGATTTTAAGCTCGTTCCCACGCTCCGCGTGGGAATGCAGATCGTGACGCTCCGCGTCACAAAGGCAGACGCAGAGCGTCCAGGGCAGCGCTCCCACGCAGAGCGTGGGAGCGATCAATAGCCGGAGCACCGACTTGGCGGTGGCCAGGACCACACGATTGTGCGACATGGACCGTCTCTGACTGAGGGAGACATGCTCGGATTTTTCCGACAACTGTTTCAGGTTGTCGGTCGGACCCGGGCTGACTAACCTCCCGCAGTCGCTGCCAATTCAGCGACCGGATTTGACCGTCCGCAACCATAGAACAACTGCGCCAAAACCGATCTTGGGCGTTTTTTTTACGCCTGATGTATTGTGTCGCGGCAGCTGTACGCGGGATACCTTCGGGTATGCCGGTTTTGTTCTTTGGGCCGGTCGGTCAACCCGCGTATAGCTGCCACCCTAATCGTTTGACCGCGAATCGTGGCAGCTCCATTCACAAAGGAGCTTCACCATGATTAAAGACAGCCCAAATCCCCCACCGCATACCGACCGGCTTCAAGAAGCCGCTTACCGCGCCATTCACCACTATCTGAAACCTGACGCCCAACCCCAACCGCCTGAACCCACCGAGCTACCGTTCGATGGATTATTTACCGTGCGTACGGACCTGGACACGGAAACCTTGCTGGCCAATGCCTCGCAAGACCTGGCGTCGATCAATGTCATCGCCGCTCACCTGGCCTTCGAAGTCGATGGTACCCAGCGCAACGTGGCGCTGGGCATTTGCCGGATGCTGGAAGGTGTGCAGATGCTGGTCGACAAAGCGCTGGATCGATGCGCGCAAACCAGCCCGCGCTGAGCTCGTTCCCACGCTCCGCGTGGGAATGCAGACCGTGACGCTCCGCGTCACAAAGGCAGACGCAGAGCGTCCAGGCC
>NZ_JACARZ010000049.1:0-47353 GCF_013386315.1 Pseudomonas sp. P7779
CTATGTTATAAAGTCATCACGTCATGTATTGTTAAAGCACGCCCCTCACTGGACTACCTGCCATGCCAATCGTGCGCATCGACCTTCGGAAAAACCCCGACGTCACCTACGCCAAGCGCGTCGGCGTATTGATCTACAACGCCATGCACACGGCTATCGGCGTGCCTGAGCACGACAACTTCCAGATCCTCACCGAGCACGATGAACACCACTTCATCTATGACCCGGAGTACCTGGGCATCCAGCGCACCGACAACCTGGTGATCATCCAGATCACTCTGAACGAAGGCCGCAGTACCGAGCAGAAAAAGCTGCTGTACAAAACCATTGCCGAGAGCTTGCACCGTGAACTGGCGGTGCGCCTGGAAGATGTGTTTATCAGCCTGGTGGAGGTCAAGAAGGAAAACTGGTCGTTCGGCAACGGGATCGCGCAGTACGCCAGCTAAACGTTTTATGATGCCACCCATCCCTGCCACCACCTGATCCTGAGAGCCCTCGATGCCACGCGTGTCCCGCAAACAAGCCGAACTCAACCGCGAAATCATCGTCGAGGCCGCCACGCGGCTGTTTCGTGAACGGGGCATCCATGGCATCAGCGTGTCGGACGTGATGGCCGCCGCCGGGCTGACCCATGGCGGTTTCTACGGGCACTTCGAGTCCCGCGAGGCGCTGGCCACGGAAGCCTGCAACCGGGCATTCGAGCAATCGAGCGAGCGCTGGCAGGCCAGGGTCGAGCAAAGCCCTGATCCCGAGGCTGCGCGCCTGGCGTTGATTGATCCGTATCTGTCGGCGGCCAATCGTGACAACCCCGGGGACAGTTGCCCGGTTGCGGCGTTTGCCGGGGAGATGTGCCATGAAGCCGCCGACAGCGCGTTGCAACGCAGCTTTATCCGGGGCTTTGAAGCGTCCATGGGCATCCTGGCCGCTACCCAGGCCACCGGAACCCCCGAAGGTGACCGGCAGGCCGCCATTGCCCAGTACGCGACGATGGTCGGCGCCCTCACCCTGGCCCGTGCGACCAAAGGCAACGGCCTGTCTGATGAATTCCTCGCTGCCGCCAGGAATCTCCTGATCCCGGAAAAAAACCTCGGCTGACGCGTTGACAGGCAAACACCAGCGCCAGCATGATCGGCCCATGAACATTTTCCAGCTGGCCCTCACCCGCACCACCACCACGACCGCTTCCGGCGGGTCGTGTGGTAGCGGTGAGTGGCGCGCAAACTAAGCCACCCGGATTTACCCAAGGCCCCGCCAGCAATGGACGGGGCCTTTTTATTGCTCCGCCATCTGGCAAACACAAGGAGCAGCACCATGCCTGACAACAAGCGCCCCGCCCTGCTGATCATCGACATGCAGACCGGTCTGTACGATGGTCCGGAAAAACCCTACGAACGCCAGCGCGTACTCGACAACATCAACCAGCTGATTCAGCGCGCCCGACACGTTGGCGTGCCGGTTTTCGCTGCACGTCACACCGGCCCTGCGGGTTCGCCCATCGAGGTGGGCAGCCCGTTTTGGCAACTATGGCCAGCACTGGAGGTTGATGAAGCTCGCGACACGGTTTTCAATAAAACCCGGCCCAGCTGTTTTCTCGGCACCGAGCTGTCGCAGCAACTGGCGGCGGCACAGGTGAATGAACTGGTGATCGTCGGGATGAAAACCCAGTACTGCATCGACACGACGTGCCGAGTGGCCGTGGAGCTGGGGTTCTCGGTGCTGCTGCCGGAGGATGCCCATACTTGTATGGACACTCCGGCGTTATCGGCCGCATCGATTATCGAGCACCATAACGCAACCTTGGCCGGGGCATTTGTGCAGCGTGTGAAAGCTGACGATATCTGCTTCTAAAGCCTGGAGCTTTACCTAAGCCGAGGTTCTCAATACGTTGCGCAGTTCGCCATTGATCGCGCTCTGCGCAACAGCCAGTTGCTCCACCAGATCACCGGCTGCGTGCGCCGTTAACGCAATCACTGGGCGGTCCCAGTCGTAATTTCTTATTACATTGATGCGGAACCCACCATGGATATCGAAGGAGGGGTACCAGCCGACATCCAATATAAGCCCACCGGCGTATTCAACCTGAAGCATGTCCTCTTTCAACAGGTGAACCTGACTCTCCATCGCCCCATCCTGCAAGATGGAGAGATCATCATGGGTGACGTTTCCGTCAATAAAGCCTAGTGAGATCAACTTGTTAACCTCCTGAATTCCTGCTCGGAAATCGGATGACCATGTATGACGCCCGCGCTTGACTCAATTCGAACCCAGTAACTGGGCTTGCCATCACTGGCACCTATGACTTGCGGATACTCCCTGAGTTTCCAGGGTTTTGCATGAGTGCTTGGCACTCCATTTTTATAGGCTTCTCGCTCAAGCTTTTCAATATTTATACCGGGCTTGTATTTGGCCGGGCCGTATCGGGTGCTGCTGACAATATCTTCCCAAGCGAGGTTTTTTGATGGGCTGTGCTTGTAGCCATAAGGGGTCCACTCGACGATTTCGGGGGTGGCAGGAACATGCATCCATGACGTCTCTGCTAAGGAAAGTCGTCGAAGTCTGCGGCAGTAAAAAGGCCTGGGACGAGCGGTCCGGAAAATCAGATTAGGCTGGTGAGAAATGAAATTTTTCTGCGGTAAAGAAACGATCGGGACTACAAATCCCGCATAATCCAAGCCTCTAATCCTTCAGGAAGAACCTTCCGATGCCCGTCACCGTTCTGGTCCTGGTTGAAACCATCAACGACTACCTGCCGATCATCGAAGGCAATGGCTTTCACGTGATTCTTGCGCCCACCCCGGCCGAACGCGCCAAGGCCATCAAGACCCACGGCGGGCAGGTCCAGGCGGTGCTGACCCGTGGCCCGCTGGGCCTGTACGCCGAGGAAATCGCCGCGCTGCCGCTGTTGGAGATCATCTGCGTGATCGGCGCCGGGTATGAACACGTGGACCTGCAAGCCGCCAGCAACCGTGGAGTCGTGGTCACCAATGGCGCCGGGGTGAATGCGCCGTCGGTGGCCGACCACGCCATGGCGTTGTTGCTGTGCCTGGTGCGGGACATTCCCCGGGCGGACGCAGCAGTACGGCGCAGCGAATGGCCCAAGATAATGCGCCCTTCCCTGGCCGGCAAACAGCTGGGCATTCTCGGCCTGGGGGCCGTGGGCCTGGAAATCGCCAAGCGGGCTGCCCTGGGTTTTGGCATGGAGGTGAGTTATCACAACCGCCAGCCCCGCGAAGATGTGGACTACACCTACTGCGCCACCGCCGTGGAACTGGCGCGGGCCTCGGACTTCCTGATCCTGGCCACCCCGGGCGGCGCCAGCACGCGACATTTGATCGACCGCCAGGCCCTCGACGCACTGGGGCCCAACGGTTTCCTGGTGAACATCGGCCGTGGCAGCGTGGTGGTCACCGCCGACCTGATTACCGCCCTGGAGCAACGGCGCATCGGCGGCGCGGCACTGGACGTGTTCGACGATGAACCCAACGTGCCCGACGCGCTCAAGCGCCTCAGCAATACCGTGCTCACGCCCCACGTCGCCGGCCTGTCGCCGGAAGCCGCCCATGACACCGTGCAGCGCGTGGCGGACAACCTGCTGGAATACTTTGCCGGCCGCCCTGTGCTGACGCCCGTAGCACTGCCTCCGCGAAAATAATGGCCAATAGCCATGAATCCTTGCAAAACCTGACTACACTGCCTGAGGGGATACTCAGGATGCCGGTACTGGACCGGCGAAGGAACGCAGGATGGTTTGCCAAGGACCCGGCTCGGCCCGCCAACGCGGCGCAATAGGACTGATGGGTGCGATGACCCTGGGGATCGCACTGTTGTTCCTGTTGCTGGTGGTCGACAGCGGCCGGCTGTACCTGGAAAAGCGCAAGCTGCAACGGGTTGCCGACACCGCGGCGCTGGAAGTGGTCACCCGCGGCGGCGCCTGCGTGACGCCGAATACCAACGCCGCGCAATTCGCGATCCAAAGCGCAGCCCGCAATGATTTCCCGCTCAACGCAGACCGTACCCTGGCGACCACCTGTGGCACCCTGGTCACCGGGGCTGACTTCATGCGCGCCTTCAGCCCCAATCCCTCAAGGTCCGATGCGATCCAGGTCATCGCCACCCACCGCGTCGTCACCAGTATCGCCAACCGCCTGTTCATGCTGCTCTCCACCGGCCCTTTCGAGCCGACCATCCGGTTGCAGGCAGTGGCCGTGGCCGCCGTGCCCGCGCCACCGGTGGCCGTACTGACCATCCGCAGCACCTTGCTGACCGTGGACAGCACCAAGTCCGCGGCACTCAATGCGTTGATCGGCGGACTGCTGGGGGGCAAATTGCAACTCGATGCGGTGGGCTGGAAGGGCCTGATCAATACCGATATCAACCTGCTCAGTTACCTGGACGCGCTGGCGATTCAATTGAAGGTCAGCGCCGGCAACTACGACGAGTTGCTCAAGACCGACGCCAGCGTCGGCGATCTGATCCAGGCCGCGATAGATGTACTCAAGCTGGGGGGCGATGCGGTCAAGGTGGTGATCAATAACCTGGAAGCGATCAAGCTGATTGCACCCGGCACCAAGATCCTGCACCTGGGCGACCTGCTGACCATCCAGAACGGCACCGACAAGAGCGCCCTGGACGTTAACCTGCAACTGTTCAACCTGATCCAGGGGTTTGTGCAACTGTCGAACAAGTACAACGCGGTCGCGGTGGAGTTGCCGGTGGATGTGCTGGGACTGCTGAATATCACGGTCAAGACCAAGGTCATTGAACCGGCGCAGGTTTCCGCCATAGGTAACCCCAAGCTGATCGCCACCCAGCCGATCTACGTCAGGACCGCGCAAGTCAGGACGTTGATCTCGGTGAAACTGCCGGCAATCGGCGCGGTGAACGATTTACTGGGCGGGGTAACGGCGCTGGTGGGCCTCTTGTTAGGCAGCTCCTTTGACCCCAAAATCGGCCAGCAAATCGATGTAGCACTGGAAGCCGCCAGCGGCAGCAGCACGGTCACCGGATATCGTTGCAACGGGCCTGCGGACAAAGCCTTGTCGGTGCTCGGTACCACCTCGGCGGTTAGGCTGATGGTGGGCCAGATCGACCCAAAAAACCTGTTTTCCTCCACAGCACCACTGAACGTTGACGAATTCCCATTACTCGACCTTGGGGTGAAGACCTGTAGCAACGGTGTCTGCGATCCCCGGCAACCGTATGGCGTGGGTGGCATCAGCCTGAAGATCGACAGCAGCGTGGCCAAGACCGTCCGGAACCACACTTACCTGTCGCCGCCCGAGGTGAAAAGCCCCCCGGATTACTTCAGTTTCAGTTCCAACAACGTGGTGGGCAGCTTGAGCAACACCCTCAATGGCATCCAGTTGATCAACCATCCACCGACACAGGGCGGACTGATTGGGCTGGTGCTGAACCTGGTGGTCGGCCTGATCACCGGCGTACTGAATCTGCTCAGCGGCATCATCTCCGGACTGCTCAGCCCGCTCCTCGACCCGCTGGTCAATAACCTGCTCGCCGGCCTGGGCATCGACCTGGCAAAAGTCGAAATCGGTGCCAACCTGTCCTGCAACCCCGGCGGGCGCGCAGTTCTGGTGATCTGAGCACATCAAGCCCGCTGATCATCGGCCAACACGCTAACCTATTAAGCCGCCCCAACCTTGTGGCTTGGCGGCCGCGCGCATTAGATTAGCCAATAGTCCAAGGCCTTAAGAATAAGCAGAAGGGATAAGCATGGCGCTTAATGACCAATCGACCCAGATTCGCCCCGGCGAAGAACTTGATGCCAGCCTCATCGATCCCTACCTCAAGGCCCATATCCCGGGCTTGAGCGGCAGCGTCAAAATCAGCCAGTTCCCCGGGGGTGCCTCCAACCTGACGTACCTGCTGGAATACCCCGGCCAGGAATTCGTGCTGCGCCGCCCGCCCTTTGGCCACAAGGCCAAGTCCGCCCACGACATGGGCCGCGAATACCGGATTCTCAACCAGCTCAAGGACGGTTTCCCGTACTGCCCCAAGGCCTACGTGCACTGCACCGATGAATCGGTGATCGGTGCCGAGTTCTACGTGATGGAGCGGGTCAACGGGATCATCCTGCGCTCGGACCTGCCGCCGGAACTGGGCCTGGACGCGGCGAAAACCGAAGCCTTGTGCAAAAGCTTTATCGACAAGTTCGTCGAACTGCACCAGGTCGACTACAGCGCCTGCGGCCTGGCCGACCTGGGCAAGCCCGAAGGTTACGTGGAGCGGCAGATTCGCGGCTGGAGCGACCGCTACGAAAAAGCCCTGACCCCCGACGCCCCCAGCTGGGAAGCGGTACGTGCCTGGCTCAACGACAAGATGCCGGCCGACCACCCCACCTCGAGCATCGTCCACAACGACTATCGCTTCGACAACGTGATCCTCGACCCGCATAACCCGATGCAGATCATCGGTGTGCTGGACTGGGAACTGACCACCCTCGGCGACCCGCTGATGGACCTGGGCAACACCCTCGCCTACTGGATCGAAGCGGCCGACCCGGCTCCGGTGCAACTGATGCGCCGCCAGCCGAGCAACGCCCCCGGCATGCTTACCCGCCGCCAGTTCGTCGACTACTACGCCGAACGTTCCGGGATCCAGATCGACAATTTCGACTTCTACTACACCTACGGCCTGTTCCGCCTGGCCGGCATCGTGCAGCAGATCTACTACCGCTTCTTCCATGGCCAGACCCAGGACAAACGCTTTGCGCAGTTCATTCACATGAACAAGCTGCTTGAGCAGATGAGCCTGAATGTCATCAAACAGTCTTCCCTCTGACCCTCTTCAAGGAAAAACCATGTCCAAGACTCAACTGTTCGACCTCGACGGCAAGATCGCTTTCGTTTCCGGCGCCAGCCGCGGTATCGGTGAGGCTATCGCCAAGTTGCTGGCCCAACAAGGCGCCCACGTGATCGTGTCGAGCCGCAAGATCGATGGCTGCCAGCACGTGGCCGACGCGATCATCGCTGACGGCGGCAAGGCCACGGCCATTGCCTGCCATATCGGCGAAATGGAACAGATCACCCACGTGTTTGCCGCGATCCGCGAACAGTTCGGCCGCCTGGACATCCTGGTCAACAACGCCGCCACCAACCCGCAGTTCTGCAACGTGCTGGACACCGACCTGGGCGCATTCCAGAAGACCGTCGACGTGAACATCCGCGGCTACTTCTTCATGTCGGTGGAAGCCGGCAAGCTGATGCGCGAGAACGGTGGCGGCAGCATCATCAACGTGGCCTCGATCAACGGGATTTCGCCGGGCGTATTCCAGGGCATCTACTCGGTGACCAAGGCCGCCGTGATCAACATGACCAAAGTCTTCGCCAAGGAATGCGCGCCGTTCGGCATTCGCTGCAACGCGCTGCTGCCGGGCCTGACCGACACCAAGTTCGCCTCCGCGCTGGTGAAGAACGACTCGATCCTGAAAATGGCCCTGGCGCAGATCCCCCTCAAGCGCGTGGCCGACCCGAGCGAGATGGCCGGCGCGGTGCTGTACCTGGCCAGCGACGCGTCGAGCTACACCACCGGTGTATCGCTGAATGTAGACGGTGGTTTCCTGTCCTGATTCGGCTGGCGGGTGACTTGCGGTAATCTTGCGGGTGATTGCTTGCCTCTGGATGAAACATGGAACTGCACGTCGTTATCAAAGGCCGCAAGGACCTGGCCGAACAGCTTTACCAGCAACTGCGCACGGCCATTGAGTCGGGACAACTGGTGGCCGGGTCGCAATTGCCTCCCAGCCGCTTGCTGGCCCTGCAACTGGGCGTGTCGCGCAAGACAGTCTCAGACACCTACGCGGCGCTGACCTACGAAGGGTTGTTGGTCGGCAGGATCGGCCGTGGCACGTTCGTCAACGCCTGGGCCACGCGCCGCGAACACCTGCAAAGTGCCGCCGACCTTGCCTGCGCCGCCAACCTGGCCAAGTGGCAGGCCCTTCCCGCGCCCATGGGTCACCCCAACCGTGAAACCCGCCCGAGCCGGGACTTTATCGGCGGTGCCACCGCCCGCAGCCAGTTCCCCCAGGATGAATGGCGGCGCTGCACCCTCGATGCCTTGCGCCGTATCTCACAGGACAGCGGCTTCTACAGCCGGCCGGAAGGCTTGCCGGCCCTGCGCAGTGCAATCGCCGGGCATATCGCATTTTCCCGTGGGGTCAGGTGCAGCGAAGACGACATCGTAGTCACCAACGGCGCCCAGCAGGCGCTCGACCTGATCGCCCGCGTGGTGCTGGAACCGGGCACCGTCGTCGCCATGGAAGACCCCGGCTACACCCCGGTGCGACTGATGTTCGACGCCATGGGGGCGACCGTGGTGGGCGTGCCGGTGGACGAACACGGCCTGCGGGTCGACTTGATTCCCGACGGCACGCGGCTGATCTACGTGACACCGTCCCATCAGTTCCCCCTGGGCATGCCCATGAGCGTGCCGCGCCGTGAGGCGTTGCTGGCACGTGCGCTGGCGTTGGGCGCCATCGTGATCGAGGATGACTACGACAGCGAATTCCGCTACGAGGGCCGCCCCACCGACTCCCTGCAAAGCATGGACACCCGCGGCGTGGTCGCCTACGTCGGGACCTTCTCGAAAACCCTGCTGCCGGAGTTGCGCCTGGGCTACACGGTGTTGCCGCCGGCAATTTTCGGCGCGGTGCTCAAGGCCAAGCAACTCACCGACCAGCACAGCTCCACCCTGCCGCAATGGGCCCTGGCCAAGTTCATCAGCGAAGGCTACCTGCTCAAGCACATTCGGCGCTGCCATGGGGTATATACCGGGCGCCGGGAACGGATTCTGCAGCGCCTGGCGGGGGACCTCTCGCCGTGGTTCGACGTGGTGCCCACCGTGGCCGGGTTCCATCTGGCCGCACTGTGCAAGGTGCCGGTGAATATTCCGCAGCTCACCCAATTGGCACGGGAGGCTGACGTGGGGCTCTATCCGCTGAGCGTGTTTTTCCACGACACACCGGTACGCGAGGGACTGAAGATCGGGTTTGGCGCGATCGAAACCCTGGACATTGACCCGGCGCTGGACGTGGTGCGGGATATCCTGCGACAGATTGGCTGAGGGAATTTCCGCCGGATTGGCTATTGGTCAAATCCGGATCGGGGCCTAGGGTGAACGGGTCTCGACTCACTCGGAGCCTCACCATGAAAGTACTGCTCGGCACCACCCTGCTGCTGGCCTCGTTAAGCGCCTTTGCCCACGACCCGGTGTACAACCAGGAAAAGATCAACGTGTTGCAGGAACACGCCCTGGCCAACGTCCCCGGCAAGAAAACCGTGATGCTCACCGTGGACTACGCCCCGGGCCAGGCCACCGTGCCCCATAGCCACACCGGCACGGCCGTGGCCTATGTGCTGGAAGGTGCAATCACCTCGCGGGTCAACGATGAAAAGGCGATCACCTACAAGGTCGGCCAGTCGTTCTATGAACCTGCCGGCTCGCGGCACTTTGAATCCAGCAATGCCAGCCAGACCCAACCGGCGAAACTGCTGGTAGTGATGGTGATGGATGACAAGGCCGACGTGCTCACGCCGCTGCCCCACTAACCCGCGCCACCGCTCCCACAGTCTTAACCGAGCACAGTCAGTGGCTCAGGGTCGTTTGAAGTGGTGGCGCAGCTGTTCGATTCGAGGCCGGCAGGTACAGCCTTCAAGGTGGTCGTTGACCATGCCCATCGCCTGCATGAACGCATACATCGTGGTCGGTCCCACATAGCTCCAGCCACGCTTTTTCAGGGCCTTGGACAAACGTGTTGACGCGGCTGACGTGGGGTTGGCCGTCCAGTACGCCATGTCCACCACCGCCGGACGCTCATCGGCGGCCGGTTCAAACGACCACAGCCACGCCGCCAGCGAACCGGTTTCATCCACCAGCTCACAAGCGCGCCGGGCGTTGTTGATGGTGGAGACGATCTTGGCGCGATTACGCACAATGCCCGGGTCGGCCATCAAGCGCTCGATATCCCGTTCGGTGTACTGCGCCACCCGGCGAAAATCAAAGCCCTCGAACGCCCGCCGAAACGCCTCGCGCTTGCGCAGGATGGTGATCCACGCCATGCCCGCCTGAAAACCTTCCAGGCAAATCTTCTCGTACAGCGCAATGTCATCGGCCACCGGCACGCCCCATTCGTGGTCGTGGTAATCCGGGTACTCCGGCGCCGCCGTGCGCCACGTACAGCTGGTGACGCCCGCCGCGTCCGTGATCAATCCTGGAATATCCATAACTCACCCTGTGAACCAAGCCCGGGATGATAAGCGAAAAAAATTCCGGGCCGCCAACCGCTCAAGCACGAACCTTGCGAACCAACTGGTCAGACCGGGACCTGCCATCCGCGTAATATTTACTTGCGACTTGAAAAAAACCGAGCGTAGACTGGCCCCGCACTGGACATACCGGTCAGACCACAACAATTAAGCCCTGGACCCACCAGGGCACCGAATAGAGATCCTTCCCATGCTCAGATGGTGCTCGCGTTCGATTTTCCTGCAAGTCGTGATTGGCCTGGTGATCGGCATAATCTGCGGCCTCGCCCTCCCTGAATTCTCCTCGCAACTCAAACCCCTGGGTGACGGCTTCATCAAGCTGATCAAAATGCTGATTGGCCTGATCGTCTTCTGCGTGGTGGTCAGCGGTATTTCCGGTGCCGGCGACTTGAAGAAAGTCGGGCGCATCGGCCTCAAGTCGGTGATCTACTTCGAAGCACTGACCACCGTGGCCCTGGTGATCGGCCTGATCATGGCCTTCAGCACCGGGATCGGCACCGGCGCCAATATCCACCTGGAGCAACTGTCGTCTGCCGGCCTGAATGAACTGGCAGACCGTGGCCAGCACATCAAGGGCACCAGCCAGTTCCTGATGGACCTGATCCCCAACTCGGTGATCGGCGCCTTCGCGGATAACAACGTGCTGCAAGTGCTGTTGTTCTCGGTGTTGTTCGGCAGCGCGCTGAACCTGGTGGGCGAAGCCGCTTCCGGCATCTCTCGGTTGATCAACGAGCTGAGCCACGTGATCTTCCGCATCATGGGCATGATCGTGCGCCTGGCGCCCATCGGCGTGTTCGGCGCCATCGCCTTCACCACCAGCACCTACGGCCTGGATTCCCTGCAACACCTGGGCAGCCTGGTGGGCCTGTTCTACCTTACGTGCTTCCTGTTCGTCGCGGTGATTCTGGGGCTGGTGATGCGCCTGTCGGGCCTGCGGATGATGCCGCTGCTCAAGTACCTGCGGGAAGAACTGTTGATCGTGATGGGCACCGCGTCCTCCGATGCCGTGTTGCCACAGATCATGCGTAAACTGGAACACCTTGGCATTGGCAGCTCCACCGTGGGCCTGGTGATTCCGACCGGGTACTCGTTCAACCTCGACGGTTTCTCGATCTACCTGACCCTGGCCATCGTGTTTATCGCCAATGCCACCGGCACACCGCTGTCGATGACCGACCTGCTGACCATCCTGCTGGTGTCGCTGATCACCTCCAAGGGCGCCCACGGGATTCCGGGTTCGGCACTGGTGATTCTGGCGGCGACACTCACCGCAATCCCGGCGATTCCGGTGGTGGGCCTGGTGCTGGTGCTGGCGGTGGACTGGTTCATGGGCATTGGCCGGGCGCTGACCAACCTGATCGGCAACTGCGTCGCCACCGTGGCCATCGCCCGCTGGGAAAAAGACATCGATATCCAGCGCGCCAACAAGGTGCTGGACGGTCAACAAGGGTATGCCTTCCAGGCCAAGAAACCGGTGCTGCCCGCCCACCAAGAGTTCTGATGAGACAGACTCACCCCCTGTGGCGAGGGAGCTTGCTCCCGCTGGGGCGCGAAGCGGCCCCAAAAAATGGGCCTGCTGCGCAGTCCAGCGGGAGCAAGCTCTCTCGCCACACCAAGCAGACAGTTCAATTTAAAGGGAGCCACACGTGATCACCTCGTCAACCGTCGTCAATTCAGTGGTAGAAAAACTGCGCGCCGCCCTGGCGAGGGGTCAGTGGCGGCGCGGCGAGATGCTGCCCGGCCAGCGTGAACTGGCCGAGCAAATGGGCATCAGCCGCCCGAGCCTGCGCGAAGCGGTGATCGTGCTGGAAACCCTCGGCCTGGTACGTTCCATGCCCGGCAAGGGCGTGGTGGTGCTGGAAACCACCCTCAGCGAATCCCAGGCCCAGGACAGCGGCGTGGCGGACGCCAGCCTCGAAGACATCCTGCAACTGCGCTACACCCTCGAGCCCTTTATCGTAGGTTTAGTAGCGCAATCCATCAGCAGCAAGGAAGTCGGGCAACTGCGCCTGACCCTGATGGACATGCGCGAAGCCCTCGACGCCGGCGACAGCGAAGCCGGGATGAATGCCTACATCGCGTTCCACGAAGAACTGTTCGCCCTGACCTCCAACCCGATCTTCCAGAACGTGGTGCAACAAACCAGCAACGCCCTCAAGCAAAGCGCCCAGGTGCTGCGCAACTCCTCCGAACACCTGGCGGAACGCCTGCAGGAAAACGACGCCGTGGTGCGGGCGATCCGCAACAAGAACAGCGCCCTGGCCAGCGCCGAAATGCGCCGGCATATCCTGCAGGAAGGCTTGCGCATGGGCATTCGCTTGAACATCCCGGATGACCATCTGGGTAGCTGACTTCCAGGAGACCGCGCATGACCGCTCACGCCCTGCACACCCCTTTCCCCTTTACGCCGTTGCGCCTGGTGGGCAAGCCGAAACTCTCGGTGGACGACATCTACCCGGCACTGTTCGACGCCATTCTCGAGCAACGCATCGCCCCCGCCAGCCGTTTTACCGAGGAGAGCCTCGGGCAAAGTTTTGGCGTCAGCCGCAGCGTGATTCGCCGGGTGCTGGCGCGGCTGTCGCACCAGCAAGTGATCATCCTGCGGCCCAACCACCGCGCCCAGGTGGCGGCACCGGATGCACAACAGACCCAGCAGATTCTCGAGGCGCGGCGCCTGACGGAAATCACCGTGGTGCAGTTGGCGTGTGCCCAGGCGAAACCGGCGCAGATCCGCCAACTGCGGGAGTTGATCGCACGGGAGCGCGACTGCATCGAGCGTGACGAACGTGGCCCGGCGATTCGCCTTTCCGGGGAATTTCACCTGCAATTGGCGGCAATTGCGGGCAACGCGCCGCTGGCACAGTTTCTCAACAGCCTGGTGCCGCTGACCTCATTGGCGATTGCGCAGTTTGAGGCCAAGGCTTGCACGTATTGCGCATGGCAGGAACATAGGGCGATTGTGGATGCGGTGGAGCATGGCGATGCCGGCAAAGCCGTCAACTTGATGACCCGGCATCTGGATCATCTGGAAGCCAAGCTACTACGCAGCAATTGATCACACTGTTTTAAACTGTGGCGAGGGAGCTTGCTCCCGCTGGGACGCGCAGCGGCCCCAAAAACGGGACTGCTGCGCAGCCCAACGGGAGCAAGCTCCCTCGCCACAAGTTGAGATAACACGCCGATAATCAAATGCAAAAAAGCCCGATATCTTTCGATACCGGGCTTTTGGTTTTACCGCTCAATCAAGCCAGTTACAGCACCGATTGACCGCTCATCGCCAGGTCCAGCAACTCACGGTTGGCCACCGCGTACATGGCGTAGTCCGTGCCGACTGCAGCACGAATCTCCACCATCATGGTGCGCCAGCGATCAGCCATGTCCTGGTGCTGCTCAAGCCACAGGGCCACGCGGGCTTCCATGTCTTCTGGCGCATCGGCCATTTGCAGTACGGAAATGGTGATCGCCCGTTGCTGCCAATCCACGTCATCGCGGAAGGCCTCGCGGGCCTGGGCCTGCCAGTTGTTGCCCACGGGCAGGCTGCTGATCTGCTGCAGGTACCACGGCAAGTCCAGGGCGCTGCCGACGGCGAAGTAAGCCTTCGCGACGTCTGCCGCACTTTGGCCTGTCACGTCGGCGGCTTCGATGATTGGCAGCAGGGTGTACAGGTGGGTAGTGCCTGCAACCATGCGCGCCAACAACTCCGGCACACCGGCTTCGACGTAAGCCTGGTAACGGTTCTGCCAACCTTCGCGGGTCGGGCCTTCCAGCAGTTCGTCGAGCTTGAGGCCCAGCGCGGCAAGGTGCGGACCGAAGTGCGCAACATCACGTCCGGCATCCTGTTCGTTGCGACGGCTGCGCAGGAACCAGCGCGTGGCACGGCGGCCCAGGCGCATCAGCTCGTCCATCAGCTCCAGTTGCACGTCGGCCGAGACCTGGTGGTCCAGGGCTTCGATCTGACGGAACCAGTGCGGGAGGTGGAAGATGTCACGCACGATCACGTAGGCGCCCGCCACGTTCGCCGGGCTCATGCCGGTGGACTCTTTGAGGCGCTGAACGAAGGTGATGCCCATGTGGTTGACCAGGTCGTTGGCGATCTGGGTGCTGACGATCTCGCGCTTCAGACGGTGGCGACGCATGGCTTCGGAGAACTTCGCCACCAGGCTCGGCGGGAAAGCGGTCTCCATGTCACGGGTCAGGTAGTCGTCATCCGGCACCAGGGATTTGAGCAACGCTTCCTTGAGGTCGATCTTGCTGTAGGAGATCAGTACCGACAGCTCCGGACGGGTCAGGCCCTTGCCCGCAGCGGCGCGCTCGTTGAGCTGCTCCTCGGTCGGCAGGTACTCGATGGCGCGGTCCAGCTTGCCACGGCCTTCCAGATCGCTCATCAGGCGCTTGTACTCGGCCACGCGCTCGAAGGCTTTGCGGGCAGCCAGGGACAGGGCCTGGGTTTGCTTGTAGTTGTTGCCCAACACCAGGCTGCCGACTTCGTCGGTCATGCTCGCCAGCAACTGGTTGCGCTGCTTGTCGGTCATGTCACCGGCCTGCACCACTTCGTTGAGCAGGATCTTGATGTTCACTTCGTGGTCGGAGCAGTCCACACCACCGGCGTTGTCGATGAAGTCGGTGTTGGAACCGCCGCCATTGAGGCCGAATTCCACACGACCCAGCTGCGTCATGCCGAGGTTACCGCCCTCGCCCACCACCTTGCAGCGCAGCTCGTTGCCATTGACGCGCAGGGCGTCGTTGGCCTTGTCGCCCACATCGGCGTGGCTCTCGGTGCTGGCCTTGACGTAGGTGCCGATACCGCCGTTCCACAACAGGTCCACCGGCGCCTTGAGCAAGGCGTTCAGCAGTTCGGTCGGGGTCAGCTTGTCAGCCTGGATGTCGAAGCGTTCTTTCATCTGCGGCGAAATGGCAATGCTCTTCGCGCTGCGCGAGAAGATACCGCCGCCTTCGGACATGATGCTGGTGTCGTAGTCGGTCCAGGCCGAGCGCGGCAGGTCGAACAGGCGCTGACGTTCAGCGAAGCTGTTGGCCGGGTTCGGGTTTGGATCGATGAAGATGTGCAGGTGGTTGAAGGCCGCGACCAGTTGCAGCTTGTCGGACATCAACAGGCCATTGCCGAACACGTCGCCGGCCATGTCGCCCACGCCCACCACGGTGATGCTGTCTTGCTGGACGTTGATGCCGCGCTCACGGAAGTGACGCTGCACCCCCACCCACGCGCCCTTGGCGGTGATGCCCATTTTCTTGTGGTCGTAACCGGCAGAACCGCCGGAAGCGAACGCGTCACCCAGCCAGAAGCCGTAGTCGATGGCGATGCCGTTGGCGATGTCGGAGAAGGTCGCAGTGCCCTTGTCCGCTGCTACTACCAGGTACGGGTCATCGTTGTCGTGGCGTACCACGTTCAACGGTGGCACCAGGGCGCCGTCTTTCAGGTTGTCGGTAATGTCCAACAGGCCGGAAATGAAGATGCGGTAGCAGGCGATGCCCTCGGCCGCGATCTCGTCCCGGCTGCCGCCCAACGGCAGGCGACGCGGCAGGAAACCGCCCTTGGCGCCCACCGGCACGATCACCGAGTTCTTCACTTGCTGGGCTTTTACCAGGCCCAGCACTTCAGTGCGGAAGTCTTCTTCACGGTCGGACCAGCGCAGGCCGCCGCGAGCGACGTTGCCAAAGCGCAGGTGCACGCCTTCAACCCGAGGCGAGTAGACGAAGATTTCAAACTTCGGCACCGGCTTGGGCAGCTCAGGAATAGCGTGCGGGTTGAACTTGAAGCTGAAGTACGACTTGTTCTGGCCGTTGGCGTCAGCCTGGTAGAAGTTGGTCCGCAGGGTAGCCTTGATCAGGTCCAGGTAGCGACGCAGGATGCGGTCTTCGTTGAGCACCTGAACGTCGTCCAGGGCCGTGAGGATCGCTTGTTCCAGGCGTTGCTGCTTGTCTTCGAGGTCTTCGGCGGTGAGCTTGCGCGCCAGGTAGAAACGGGTCTTGAACAACCGGGTCAACTCGCGGGCGATGTCGGTGTGGTTGTTCAGGGTACTGGCGATGTAACCCAGGTCGAAGCCCAGGCGAATCTGCTTCAGGTAACGGGCGTAGGCACGCAGCAGCGCCACGTCGCGCCATGGCAGGCCGGCCGTCAGCACCAGGCGGTTGAACGCATCGTTTTCGGCATCGCCGTGCACGATATGCACGAATGCGTCCTGCAGGGTGTCGTTCAATTGCTGGATATCGAGGTTCACACCTTCGGCGGCGATGAACGCGAAATCGTGAATCCAGAACTCGCGGCCATTGGCATGACGCAGGCGGTACGGGAATTCACCCAGGACACGCAGGCCAAGGTTTTCCAGGATCGGCAGCACATCGGACAGCGCCAGCGGCGTATCGGCGTGATACAGCTTGCAATGCAGCTCGCGCTGGCCGGAAACCTGGCCCAGCGGCTGGTAGAAGCTCATCACCAGCGGGTTGGCTTCGGTCAGGCTGAGCAAGTGCTGCATGTCGACCACGGCCGAATGCGCGGCGAAACGCTCGCGGTAGCCGGCCGGGAAACCTTTCGGGAAATCAGCCAGCACGTTGGTGCCATGGGCTTCGCCGAAGCTTTCCACCACCAGGCTGGAGTAGTCGTCCTGCCAACTGCGGCAGGCCTGCACCACTTCTTTTTCCAGTTGCAGCGGGTCGATGTCCAGGCGGTTCTTCGGGTCTACCCGCAGGATCAACTGCACGCGAGCCAGTACGGACTCGGAGAAGAACGTCCAGAACTCGCAGTCCGAGGCTTTCAGGCGATCCATCAGCACTTGCTGGATCTTCTGGCGCACCTCGGTGGAATAGATGTCCCGCGGCACGTAGGCCAGGCAGTAGCAGAAGCGACCGTACGGGTCTTTGCGCAGGAACACGCGGATCTTGTTGCGTTCCTGGATCTGCACGATCGACATCACGGTGCTGAACAGCTCGTCCACCGGGGTCTGGAACAGGTCATCACGGGGCAGCACCTCGACCACCTGGGCCAGTTCCTTGCCCAAGTGCGCCTTGGCCTGGAAGCCCGAGCGACGCTCGATTTCCGTCACCTTGCGACGGATGTAAGGAATCACCCGCACGCTTTCGCCGTACACCGAGGAGGTGTAGAGGCCCATGAAGCGGCATTCCTTGATGACCTTGCCGTCGGCGTCGATCTGGCGGATCGACACGTAGTCCGGGTAGGCCGGGCGGTGCACGCGGCTTGGGTGTGCAGCCTTGGCGAACGACAGCACGGCCGGCTCACGCAGGTAGTTCACCGCGTAGTCTTCGATGCGCAGCTCGTCGGCCGTCAGGCCCGGGCGCAGCAGTTTGGTCAGACCGAGGAACGAGTTGGCGTCATATTCGATATGACCGCCGTCCGCCTCGTCACGTACCACGAACTCTTCGTAGCCGAGGAAGGTGAAGTGGTTGCCCACCAGCCATTCCAGGAAGCTCTTGATCTCGGCTTTTTCTTCGCCGTCGATCACGTACGGGCTGGCGTCGATACCGGCCAGCAGCTCCTGGACCTTGGCTTTCATCGGTTCGAAATCGGCGACTGCAACGCGCACTTCGCCCAGTACCTGCTCAAGTTCCTTGCTCAGGACACTCAGCTCGGCGGCGTTGGCGCAACGGTCGATTTCCAGGTACATCAGCGATTCTTGCTGAACGTCTTCGCCCTGGGTGCCTTTGGGCAGGATTTCCAGCAGTTCGCCCTTCTTGCCACGACGCACGCTGAGTACGGTGGTTTGCAGGGTGTGGATGCTGTAGCCACGGCGGTTCAGCTCGGTACGCACCGAGTCCACCAGGAATGGCAGGTCGTGGTGCAGCACTTCGACCGCGGTGTGGGTCGATTGCCAGCCATGACGTTCGTAATCGGGGTTGTAGACCCGCACTTGCGGTTGGTTGTGATCAAAGCGCTCAAGCAGGCGCCAGGCAGACAGGGTGCAACCGGCCAGGTCGGACAAGCGACGCTGGGTCAGTTCATCCAGGGAAATGATGCCGAAGAATTGTTCAGCGAACAGCGCCACTTGTGGCAGTGCCTGTTCACTGATGTGCTGCGCCAGTGCCGCTTGCAGTTGGTGCTGGAAGTCGGCTTTGCTGGCTGCGGTGAAGAACGCCATCTGTGGTACTCCGCTTGGGCTTGTTATTGATGGAAGCGTCGCGTGTTATCCCCTTGCGGGGAGACCGTCAGCTCTGTTCGCGGTCTACAGTAACGAATTCAGAGTGACAGGTGGGTGAAGCTGGACAAGACAATGAGGTCACATTCAACTTCCATAAGATGCGCACCTTGCCAGGTGACGGTACGACGGGCAGGTCAGACTCCTGGCGAGGCACATCCGTTGCGCAGCTTAACGAGTGTAGGAAGCAAGCTGCTTGCGACGCTGCGACATATTCGGTCATCGGCACGCTGCCGGCGGGTTGCGACTTGGGCAACCGGGTGTTTTCGGAGAAATCCCGGGGCGCCGAGTACCGGAAATGACTGATATTGCCCGCCAGGTCATGCCTCAAGGTCTGACACACGATGCAGCACAAAATTCGCCGCATTTTCGCCAGCATGCCGCACGCCTCCTGAGAAAGTGAATCATCAGGGTAAATTCTCGGTGGTCGCCCCCTTCCCAATAGAGAGGCTGAACTCCCAATCACATCAAAAGCTAAATGAGTGATTTGTCGAACCGCTCTTAGTTTGCCTACCTCTCACAAAACCATAAACATCACAAACCATTGAAACAGCTGCGTACAACCGCAGCTAAGCCAAAAAATCAAACATAGACAACTATCATCCCACGCCCCGACGAGATAATTCCTACACAAACACAGGACGCTCGCGCCTTCACACCAATTGAATCGAGGTAGGGCCACTGCTATTAATTGATCACTTGCGAAATTACGCGCAAGTGGGGAACTCACTATCGAGTGCCTCTCATTCAAAATAGAAACGAGGTGATTGAAATGGGTAATAAACGCTCCGAAATAACCATCCCGACTGGCTTTCCGCAAAACGCAGGCGCATCCGAAAGCTTACTAGCGACCGAGGTCCACTTCTTCGCCACACTCACAAACTGACATTCCATACAAATGAAGCACCCGCTAAAAAATGCCGAAAGGAAATCCTTTCGGCATTCAAAAATAACGAGGCAAGCATGTCAGAGCGAGAACTAAGCCCAACCAATGCTCTATCAAAAATAAAAGAGACCATTCATAGCCTTGGCCTAACTGCGATTACGCAGTATGCAAACAAAGAAAACCTAGTAGCGACAACGGAACTGTACGACGCAAATAGCCAACTAGTCGCATCGGGCGCAGGCAAAGGGCCCGAATCACTTATTGGAGCACTCGCTGAAAGCTTAGAACACCTTATCGCGGGCCAACCAATCGCCCTTGGTATTACGACGTGTCACTGCAAGGCAGTTGCTGCACAAGCGCCAGCAAAAATCGATGGCTTACTCTTCAACTGCTCTCAAATCAAGGAGCCTCTTGAATGCTTAACGCTCACAACCCTTGATAAAAAGGAAAAATTATTAGTCCCACACGCGCTCCTCTGCCCAGCCATCGCCAAAAACAAACATCCCAAAGGAAACTCTCACTTAAATTTTCTAGCCCGCTACTCATCCAATTCAGGTATGGCATTCGGATGTACGGAAGACGAGGCCCTCTTGCACGGCATTCTCGAAGTCATTGAGCGACACATTCTATCGCTTTTTTATATGGCAATTTGCAAAATCGGCCCACCCATAAATTTATACTCCCCGTCCACATCCCTCCTTGCGATGGCACTACATAACAATCCGTATGCAATAAAATCTGCCCAACGTCTCCAGATCGTGGTCATTAAAGATTTTTTAGGCGTTTATTTTGCAGCAGCTTTCCCCAGAGCGGGCGCAGGCGATCTACATATTGCATCTGTTGGCTCAGGTTGCTCGCTGGACGTTAACGTAGCTTTGCAGCGAGCGGTGACGGAGCAATTCCAAGCAAACGAACTGTATGACTCTGCAGGAGAGGAGCTGGACAAGAAAACCCTGGAGCTGCTGTCTAGCTCAGAAAAGCTCAAACCTCTCATTGAGTTCTCCTCAATAAAGAACTTGAGACTGCCCCTCATTAAACATCAACACAAACAATTCTCAGCAAGCGTCCCGCATCAGCTGCAAATATTACAAAACAGCCTTTCCAATGACGGAAAGAAAATATTCTTCAGAACACTCACCAAGTTTGCCAACGGCTGTAGCGTTATACAAATCTACATCCCCAGCCTTGAGCGCTTCAACATTATTAGAAGTGGAAACTTGGTAGCGCCCCAGCACACTCTACTCAGCTGCCCCACCCCTACACTATAAGTATGAATGCAGCGAAGAATGCCTATAGGCGACCAAATGCAAACACTTGTTAAAATAGCATGCAAACAGCATACAGCTCTGCTTACGTCTACCGTCCTTACCACAATAGGGCTTAAACTTATAGCGCTCGCGCCACCTTTACTGCTAGGAGAAGTCGTAGACGCACTTAGCAACAACCAGCCAACAATGAACACCTTATTCATACTGATTGCAGGCTTCATTCTGGCCGGATGCATTCAGGCCTTAGTAAACCCTGCGCAAATATTCCTATTATCCAAGCTAATCCAACAAATCGTAAGAGATGCTTCGATCAATTGGATTGGGCAATTACTGCACAAAGACTTTCATCACTTTAGCTCATGGCGCATTGGCCACTTCATAAAGTCTGTGGAACGCGGAATCACGGCTCACGAAAAATTGCTTACGTTTTTCGTCACTGTCGCATTTCCTATGTGCCTGGAGTTGCTAATTGTTGGGGGAGCCTTTTTGTATATGGGTGGTAGCGGAGTGTTCCTCGCTGTGATCGGCCTGAGTGCTATCTATCTTTTTACAGCCCACAAAATCATAAGATGGCGGAGAAAGCACATTGACAGGATCAACGAACAAGAAGATGAGCTGGGTGCCATTCTGTTCAACACTTTAAAATCGGGGAAGTCTATAAAACTGGAAGGAGCAGAACATACTGCCACACACCCTTTGAATGAAGCTTTCACCCAATACGCCAATGCCGCGGTAACAGTTACAAGCTCCGGCGGTTTTTTAAACGGTATAAAGATCCTATTCATCAGCCTTGCCACCGGAGGGCTACTTGGCTGGGGGGTATTGGATCAGCTTTCAGGACAACCCGTTATTAGTCTTGGGCAATTAGTTGCGACATTCTCAATCGCTGGCAGCTTCTTAATCAACATTACTGCGCTTACAGAAGGCTACCGGGTACTGGATCAATTTCTCGCAGACCAGCGCCGACTCCTGCACCTACTGTCGTTACCAAATTTTGGCGACGACAACGGCCAACTCGAAATACCGCTAAAGCCCAAATCAACGTTAATACTTAATCCCTGCATCGTGACTGACACCAGCTCCATCCGCTTGACCATCAAGACAGCCATCGAATTTACCCAAAGTCAGTCAGTTGCCATCACTGGGCCAAGTGGAGCGGGGAAATCTACCTTGCTGGAAGTGCTGGCAGGCTTGAACCCCTCACTGACAAGCAGGTTGCTTATCGACGACAAGCCCATTTGCGAACTGAGTGCCCAAGCGCATTTGAGGTACCTGAGGTATTGCCCCCAGTCGCCCCAGTTCCTGGAAGGCTACTTTGATCACTCCGTACTGTTTGGAATCCCCCCCTCCCCACACTTGAACCACGCAATTGAGCAACTGAACCTGGAAGAAATCGTTTTAAACCGCAGCCTCAGCGAAAACGCGTCCAATATTTCAGGAGGCGAAGCAAAGCGTCTGTCCCTGCTGCGCCTCGTCAACAGGCCCGGGGAATTCAATTTATTCGATGAACCCAGCGCGTCCATTGAACAAAAACTGGCCACGCCTGTGTGGGATCTGCTGTTCGATATCTTCGGCAAACGCGGATTGATATGCGTCACACATGATGTCCGCCACCTGCACCGTTTTGATCAGGTTATTGTCATGTCAAACGGAGCAATCATTGATCAAGGCCCTTGGAGCGAGTTGGCTAACAAAACGTCGATCTTGACGCTGTTAAGTGACTTTGATCTGGAAAACCAAACCGGCAACAGCTAGGAGCCCCTCATACACGATGCAGCACAAAATTCGCCGCAATGGCACAATTGCCCTGCTTCGCCCTCCCCCAGACAGGATTAACCATGCCATTGCAACTCACCACCGCCCACCTGATCGTCAACCCGTGCGATGACGAAGAAGACAACATGGCCATGCTCTGCTGCCACGGCGACAAGGGCGAGATGTTCATGGTGACCCGTTATCCGGACGAGGACGAGGTGGAAGTCACCTGGGATTACGAGCCGTCGACCCTGGACGGGCTGAAGATCACCCTGAGTGCCACGACACTGTTGGTGGAGATTGGCGCGGCGGATGCCGATGCATTGGGCGGCCACGATCAATTGGCAATCACCCACGGCACCGCCGAGTCGGATCTGGCCGAAGTGGAAGAAACCCTGCAGAACATTCTCAAGGGCACCGGGACCTATATCCGGGCCTAGTTGCCAAACCCGCACAATGTGGCGAGGGAGCTTGCTCCCGCTGGGCTGCGAAGCGGCCCCAATCCAGCCAACTGCGTTCTGCCTGGAAAAACTCGGCAGCCTTGCTGGGGCTGCTGCGCAACCCAGCGGGAGCAAGCTCCCTCGCCACAAAGGCAGGCGCCTATCGGAAAAAACCTCAGACATTTCCCACATTTCCCGAAAAATACCCCCCGCGCCGTTAGTCTCCACCCCCTCCGATGCATTAAAGTAACGCCCCCAGGCCTGGCATTTTTCGCAATGCCCAGTCTCACCTCTCCAGGAACCGTCATCGATGGAACATCGTGAAGCGCTGCTTGCGCTGCGAACCTTTCTTTCAACGCAGATTCTCGGCCAGGAAAAACTCATCGAGCGCTTGCTCATTGCCCTGCTCGCCGATGGCCATATGCTGGTTGAAGGCGCTCCCGGGCTGGCCAAGACCAAGGCCATCAAGGAGCTTGCAGAAGGGATCGAGGCCCAGTTCCATCGCATCCAGTTCACCCCCGACCTGCTGCCCGCCGACATCACCGGCACCGAGATCTATCGCCCGGAAACCGGCAGTTTCGTGTTCCAGCAAGGCCCGATCTTCCACAACCTGGTGCTGGCGGACGAAATCAACCGTGCCCCGGCCAAGGTGCAGTCGGCATTGCTCGAAGCCATGGCCGAGCGCCAGGTCAGCGTGGGGCGCAGCACTTACGAGTTGTCGCCATTGTTCCTGGTGATGGCCACGCAAAACCCGATCGAGCAGGAAGGCACCTACCCGCTGCCCGAAGCCCAGCTCGACCGTTTCCTGATGCACGTGAAAATCGGCTTCCCCGATGCCGCCGTCGAGCGCCGCATCCTGCAGCAGGCCCGTGGCGAAGCCCTCAACGGTGAAACCAAGCCCGAGCGGCGCGTCAGCCAGCAGGCGATCTTCGCCGCGCGCAAGGAAATCCTCGGCCTGTACATGGCCGATGCGGTGGAGGAATACCTGGTGCAACTGGTCATGGCCACTCGCACCCCGGCCAAGTTCGATCCGGAAATGGCCGAATGGATTGCCTATGGCGCCAGCCCTCGTGGCTCGATTGCCCTGGACCGCTGCGCCCGGGCCCACGCCTGGCTGGCCGGCCGCGATTTCGTCAGCCCGGAAGACATCCAGGCGGTGCTGTTCGACGTGCTGCGCCACCGCATCATTCTGTCGTTCGAGGCCGAAGCGGCCGGCATCGACCAGGACCGCGTGGTGCAACGCATTCTCGACGTCGTTGCCGTCGCTTGACGCCTATGAACGCTGGCGATGGAACCCGTGTCACCCTGAGCGAATTGATCGAGATGCGTCATCGCGTGCGGGAAGTGCAGCTGTTTTCCACGCCGAGCCAGCGCAGCCCGCTGATCGGCCTGCACCACTCGAAACTGCGCGGGCGCGGGGTCGACTTCGACCAGGTGCGGGTGTATCAGGCCGGCGACGATGTGCGCACCATCGACTGGCGCGTCACCGCACGCACCCAGGAGCCACACACCAAGCTGTTTCATGAAGAGCGCGAACGGCCGATCTTCATCATGGTGGAGCAAAGCTGCCGCTTGTTTTTCGGCTCGGGGCAGATGTTCAAGTCGGTGCTGGCGGCTCAGGCGGCGAGCCTGATCGGCTGGGCGGCGCTGGGCCATAACGACCGGGTCGGCGGGCTGGTGTTCGGTGACAGCGAGCACTACGAAATCAAACCCCGGCGCAGCAAGCAAAGCCTGCTGCAATTGCTCAACCGGTTGGTACGGGTCAACCAGAGCCTCAACACCGAACGCCGCCCCGAAGCCGACGCCCTCGGCATGGCCTTGCGCCGAGCCCGGGAAGTATTGCGCCCGGGCAGCCTGGTGATTGTGATCTGTGACGAGCGCGCCCTGACCGAAGGCGCCGAGCAACAGCTGAGCCTGTTGTCGCGGCATTGCGACCTGCTGCTGTTGCCGGTTTCCGACCCGCTGGACCACGCCCTGCCCGCCGCCGGCCTGCTGCGCTTCGCCGAGCGCGGCGCACAGCTGGAACTGGACACTCTGAATTTTGATCTGCGCCAGGCCTACAAGGCCCAGGCCGAAGCCCGCAGCGCACGCTGGGAACTGCTCGCGCAAAAGCTGCGGGTGCTGTTGATGCCCTTGAGTACCCAGGGTGAAATGGTCGAGCAACTGCGCGAATACCTGAACCCGCAACGCCCGGTTAAAAAGCAATGAGCAGCCTCGACCAACTGCAACCCCTGATCGCCCCGCCAGTGATCGGCTTCTGGCCGCCGGCGCCGGGTTGGTGGCTGTTGCTGCTGATCATCCCGTTGACGGGCTGGGGCCTGTGGTGGCTACGCCGTTTCCTGCCAGCCAAGCGCCCATTGGCCCGTGCCGAACAACCCCTGGACCCGCTGCGCATCGCCGCCCTCGCCGAACTGGCGCTGATGCCCAAACCCTACGACGGCGCACCGGCCGGTGCCTGGCTGCAACAACTCAACGGCCTGCTCAAGCGCCTGTGCCGCAACGACTACCCCTACAGCCAGAGCCACACCCTCAACGGCCGCAAGTGGCTGGCGTTCCTCGACAACCGTTGCCCCGCTGCCGGCCTGACCCGCTGGATGGTGCTGGTGGAAGGCGCCTACAAGCCCGAATGCAAACTCGACGACAAAGCCATCGCCGGGCTGACCCAGGCCGTCGACACCTGGATTCGCAAACATGTTTGAGTTCGCCTGGCCGTGGATCTTTGCCCTGTTGCCATTGCCCTGGTTGCTGCGCCTCATCCTGCCGGTGGCCGACAGCGGCGAACCGGCGCTGAAAGTCAGCTTCCTCAGCGACCTCGAAGGCCTGGCCCGCCGCCGCGCGCGGGTCAACCTGCCGGGATGGCGCCAGCAAGCGCCGTTTGTGTTCCTGTGGCTGCTGCTGTTGACCGCCGCCGCCCGCCCGGAATGGCTCGGCGAACCCTTGCCGATTGCAGCCAGCGGCCGCGACTTGCTGGTGGCGGTGGACGTTTCCGGCTCGATGGACTTCCCCGACATGCAATGGCAAGACGAAGACGTCAGCCGCCTGAGCCTGGTCAAGCACCTGCTGGGAGATTTCCTGGAGGGCCGCGAAGGTGATCGCGTGGGATTGATCCTGTTCGGCAGCCAGGCCTATCTGCAAGCGCCTCTCACCTTTGACCGGCGCACCGTGCGCACCTGGCTGGATGAGGCACGGATTGGCATCGCCGGTAAAAACACCGCGATTGGCGACGCCATCGGCCTGGCCCTCAAGCGCCTGCGCCAGCGTCCGGCGCAAAGCCGGGTGCTGATCCTGGTCACCGACGGCGCCAACAATGCCGGCGAAATCGACCCGCTGACCGCCGCCCGCCTGGCCGCCGAAGAAGGCGTGAAAATCTACCCGATCGGCATCGGCGCAGACCCCGAGCAAACCGGCTCCCTGGGCATCCTCGGCGTCAACCCGAGCCTCGACCTCGACGAACCGGCCCTCAAGGCCATCGCCGAGGCCACCGGCGGCCGCTACTTCCGCGCCCGCGACGGCAACGAACTGCTGAAGATCAAGGAAACCCTCGACCAGCTCGAACCCGTGGCCCAGCAACCCACCCAGGCCCGCCCCGCCCAGGCGCTGTACAGCGCGCCGCTGGCGTTGGCGCTGATCCTCAGCATGCTGCTGGTGATCCAGGAACGCTGGCCGGATAACGCCCTGCAACGCCTGTTCAGCAAACTCTCAAGCAAGGGCCGTTTCCTGCAACCCAATCCTGAATGGCGTGAACGCCTCAAACGCCTGCGTTTGCGGAGGCGTCGATGATCGCCCTGTGGCCGCACTGGTTCCGTCCCTGGTGGCTGTTGCTGCTGCCGCTGCTCGGCTGGTTGCTGTGGCAGTTGTGGCACCGCCAGAAACGCGCCGGGCGCTGGCAGATGATTCTGCCGCCGGCGTTCCATGCCGCGCTGCTCAGCGGCGGCAGTGGCCGCGAAAGCAAGTCGCCATGGGTGGTGCTCGGCATCGCCTGGCTGCTGGCCGTGCTGGCGTTGCTGGGCCCGAGCTGGGAACGCGTCGAACAGTCCAGCCAGAAACCCGCCGACCCGCTGGTGGTGCTGCTGGAACTGACCCCGGAGATGCTCGCCACCGACAGCCCGCCCAGCCGCCTCGAACAGGCACGGCGCAAGCTGTTCGACCTGCTTCAGGCCCGCAGCGATGCGCAGACCGCCATCGTGGTCTACGCCGGCAGCGCGCACACGCTGGTGCCGCTGTCCGACGACCTGGCCACCAGCCATAACCTGCTGGAAGCCCTGCGCCCCTCGATCATGCCCGAGCCCGGCCACCGCGCCGACCTGGCCGTGGAGAAGGCCCTGAGCCTGCTCAAGCATGGCGGCCTCGGCCAGGGTCGGCTGCTGCTGATCGGCTCGTCGCTGTCCAAGCAGGAACGCCAGGGGATCCGCCTGCAGCTGCAAGGCAACCAGGCGCCGAGCTTGTCGATCCTTGGCATCGGCAGCCGTGAAGGCACGCCGGTGACCCAGGAAAGCGGCGAATTCCTCAAGGACGCCCAAGGCGCAATCCTCGTACCGCGTCTCGACAGCCCGACCCTCAAGGCCTTCGCCAGCGAAATGGGCGGCCGCTACCGCCAGGCACGCCTGGACGACAAGGACCTGCGCCACCTCGGGATGCTGGACGGCCCGCAAAGCCTGCGCAATGACGGCCAACTGCTGCACCTCGACACCTGGGCCGACCAGGGTTATTGGTTGCTCTTGCCACTGCTGCTGCTCGCTGCCTGCGCCGGGCGCCGGGGCTGGCTGTTCTTCCTGCCGTTGCTGCTGTTGGGCGCGCCGCAGCCCAGCTATGCCTTCGACTTCCAGGACCTGTGGCTGCGCCCCGACCAACAGGGCCAACTGCTGCTGAAGAAAAAACGCCCGGCCGAAGCAGCCGAACATTTCGAAGACCCGCAATGGCAAGGCGTCGCACTGTATGAAGCGGGCAACTATGCCGAAGCCGCCAAGCGGTTTGCCGAAGGCAGCGACGCCTACTCCCACTACAATCGAGGCAATGCCCTGGCCAAAAGTGGCGAGCTGGAAGCGGCGATCGATGCCTACGAACAAGCCCTCGAAGCCCAGCCAGACTTGCAGCCGGCGCTGAAGAACAAGGCGCTGGTGGAAAGCCTGATGCAACAGGAACCGGAAAAAACCGAGCCGGCCAAGCCTGCAAAAAACGAGGATGACGAAACCACCCAACCCGGCCAGACTGCGCAACCGGGCGCCAGCAGCCAGACCGCCACCGGTGGCGAGCAGACGTCCCAAGGCCAGGGCCAGCCCGGCGCTACCGATACACAAACCGGGGCCACGCCCCACGCCGGCAGCAACGAGGTACCCGGCAGCGAGTTGGGTGATGAACAAACCACCACCCCGCCCCTGCGCCCGGTCGACGGCACGCTTGAAGGCGAGCAGCGCCAGGCCCTGGAACAATGGCTGCGGCAGATCCCGGACAACCCCGGCGAGTTGCTGCGACGCAAATTCTGGTACGAACAGCAACAACATCAGGACAAGACTCGATGAACCGCTGCACCGCCCTTCTTCTCACCCTCGCGTTGTGGTCCAGCCAGGCCCAGGCCGCCGGCCTGGTGGCCAGTGTCGACCGCAGCCGCATCAATTCCGGGGAGACGGTGGAACTGACGGTGGAATCCAACGACGTCACGCTGTTCGGCAAACCGGACCTGGCGCCGCTGGACCCGCTGTTTGAAGTGAGCGGCACGCGCCAGATCAACCAGCTCACCACCCTGGGTGGCGATAACCATGCCACAACCCGCTGGATCATCACCTTGCTGCCCAAGGAGAACGGCACCGTGGTGATTCCGCCGTTGCAGATCGGCGAACTCAAGACCCAGCCGATCACCCTGCAAGTGGTGGAGACCGTCAGCCAGAACACCGAGGCTCAACTGGCCCCGGTGTTCATCGAAACCAACCTCGACCAGGACAGCGTCTACGTCCAGGCCCAGGCGTTGCTGACCGTGCGCGTCTACCACTCGGTGTCGCTGTATGACGACAGCAGCCTCACGCCGTTGCAGATCGCCGATACGCGCATCGAGCAGTTGGGCGAGTCGCGCACCTACGAGAAAGTCATCAACGGCATCCGCCACGGTGTGATCGAAACCCGCTATGCCATCTACCCGCAGCACAGCGGCACGCTGACCATTCCGACGCAGACGTTCAGCGCCACCCTGGTAGAGCCACGGCCCGCCCAGGACAACAACCCCCAGGGTTCCAAGCCCGGCAAGCTGATTCACGTCAGTTCGCCGGAGCTGTCGTTGACGGTCAAGGCCAAGCCTGCGCTGTACCCGGCGGATGCTCCCTGGCTGCCGGCCCGCAGCCTGACCCTCACGGAAAGCTGGAACCCCGAGCCCGATCACGTACAGGTGGGCGACTCCCTGACCCGCAGCCTGACCTTGAAAGCCGAAGGCCTGGCCGGCGCGCAACTGCCACCGCTGGCACTGAGCGACATCCCCGGCCTGCGCCGCTACCCGGACCAGCCGGTGCTGAGCAACCAGAACAACGACCGTGGCCTGATCGGCAGCCGTGAAGACCGCGAAGCGCTGGTGCCCAACCGCGTTGGCGCGCTTGAACTGCCGGCGGTGGAAGTGGTGTGGTGGAACACCCACGAAGACCATCTGGAACGCACCAGCCTGCCGGCGCGCACCCTGCAGGTGGCGACCAACCCGAGCCTGATCGTGGACACGCCGGCCAGCCCGACCGTGATCACCGCGCCGGACAACGACAGCCTGTGGATCTGGCAACTGACCAGCCTGATCCTGGCCTGCACCACCCTGCTGGGCTTCGGTTTGTGGTGGCGTGCACGCTGGCAGCCGGCGATTTTGCGTGCCGCGCAAACCGGCCCGAGCCCGCGAACTTTGCTGGACGACCTCAAGCGGGCGAGCCAGGCGAATGACCCGCAGGCTACGCGTCAGGCGCTGGATGCCTGGGCGCGACAGCAGCCGGAGACCCTGGCGGATATGGCGGCGCGGTTTGTGCCGTTGTCGGATGCGCTGGATGGGTTGAACGGCGCGCTGTACAGCGAGAGTGGGCAGTATTGGCAGGGAGAGGAATTGTGGCGGGCGGTGAAGGCGATTCCGATGGCGGAGCGCGAGCAGGACCCTGCGGGGGACAGCACCAGCTTGCCGCCGCTGTATCCCAAATAGCCCCCCCTTGCAGAAACACCGCAAACCCAATGTGGGAGCGGGCTTGCTCGCGAAAGCGGTCTGTCAGTCACATATCTGCTGACTGATCTACCGCCTTCGCGAGCAAGCCCGCTCCCACATTTTTGATCTGCGGCGTCTGGGTTACTTGCGCGCCGCCTCCCACGACTTCAGCAACTCGTTATAACTGACCGTCTCACCCTGCGGCTTCTCATTCGCCAGCTTCGGTTTCGGCGCACCCGGCTGGTCAAACCAGTATTGCGCATCCCGTTCTTCGTTCATTTTCGGCCCGCAAATCGGCTGCACCTTGGAGCGTTCCAGGCGCGTCATGATCGCGTCCTGATCCTTGGCCAACCCGTCCAGCGCCTGCTGCGGCGTCTTTTCTCCGCTGGCCGCTTCCGAAATATGGCTCCACCACAATTGCGCCAACCGTGGATAGTCCGGCACGTTGGTGCCGGTCGGGGTCCACTCCACCCGGGCCGGGCTGCGGTAGAACTCCACCAACCCACCGAGTTTCGGCGCCAGGTCGGTCATGGCCTGGGAGTTGATGTCGGACTCACGAATCGGCGTCAGGCCAACGATGGTTTTCTTCAGCGACACGGTTTTCGAGGTCACGAACTGCGCGTACAGCCAGGCCGCCAGTTTCTGCTTCTCGGGCGTCGACTTGAGGAACGTCCAGGAACCTACGTCCTGATAGCCCTTCTTCATGCCCTTTTCCCAGTAAGGCCCGACGGGCGATGGCGCCATGCGCCATTTCGGCGTGCCGTCGGCGTTGACCACCGGCAGGCCCGGCTTGGTCATGTCGGCGGTAAACGCGGTGTACCAGAAGATCTGCTGGGCGATGTTGCCCTGGGACGGCACCGGACCGGATTCGGAGAAGGTCATGCCCGCCGCTTCCGGTGGTGCATAGGCTTTCATCCAGTCCACGTATTTCTGCGTGGCATACACCGCCGCCGGGCCGTTGGTGTCGCCACCACGGGTGACGCTGGAGCCCACCGGGTGGCAATCCTCCACGCGAATGCCCCATTCGTCCACCGGCAAACCGTTGGGCAGGCCCTTGTCGCCGCCACCGGCCATGGAGAACCACGCATCGGTGAAGCGCCAGCCCAGGGACGGGTCTTTCTTGCCGTAGTCCATGTGCCCGTAGACGCGCTTGCCGTCGATTTCCTTGACGTCTTCGCTGAAGAATTTGGCGATGTCTTCGTAGGCCGACCAGTTCACCGGCACGCCGAGTTCATAGCCGTACTTCTCCTTGAACTTGGCTTTCAGGTCTGCCCGTTCGAACCAATCGGCGCGGAACCAGTACAGGTTGGCGAACTGTTGGTCGGGCAGTTGGTAGATCTTGCCGTCGGGCGCAGTGGTGAACGAAATACCGATGAAGTCCTTGATGTCCAGGGTGGGTGAAGTGAAGTTCTTGCCTTCGTTGGCCATCAGGTCGGTGATGGATTCTGTCTTGCCATAGCGAAAGTGCGTACCGATCAAGTCGGAATCGTTGACCCAGCCGTCATAGATATTCTTGTCGGACTGCATCTGGGTTTGCAGCTTTTCCACCACGTCGCCTTCCTGCAGCAAGTCGTGGGTCAGCTTGATCCCGGTGATTTCGCTGAAGGCCTTGGCCAGCACCTTGGATTCATACTCGTGGGTGGTGAGGGTTTCCGACACCACGTTGATCTTCATCCCACGAAACGGCTCCGCGGCCTTGATAAACCACTTCAGCTCTTCAAGCTGCTGGGCTTCGGTGAGGGTCGACGGTTTGAACTCACTGCCGATCCATTTTTTCGCAGCGTCTTCATAAGCATCCGCCCAGGCCGCAGCACTGAGCCCGCTGAGCGCCAGCACGGCCGCCAATGAAATGCTATGTCGCAGCTTATTGTTTTTATCGAACATAGAGACCTCCTGGTTTTGGGGTTCAAAAGGGGCAGCTAGCCCCAGCGCATCACAGACAACAGCCACACCAGAGACAGCGCGGACGCCACCCAGATGCTCCAGCCGGTTACGCCGATCACCAACAAATGCAGGTAGGCGCTGCCGAGAAGACCGATAAACAAACGATCACCACGGGTGGTGCTGATCGGTAAAAAGCCGCGCCGGGGGATACTCGGCGAGCGCAATTCCCACGTCGTCATGCCCACCAGCAGCAGGCCGATCGCGGCAAAGAACAGTGCAGTCGGGGTGGTCCAGGCCATCCATTCCATCATCGACTCCTCAGACCCGGCCCAGGGCAAAGCCCTTGGCCACATGGTTGCGAACGAACCAGATCACCAGCATGCCCGGCAAAATGGTCAACACCCCCGCCGCCGCCAGCACGCCCCAGTCGATGCCGGAGGCCGAAACCGTACGGGTCATCACTGCGGCGATGGGTTTGGCGTTCACCGACGTCAGCGTGCGTGCCAGCAGGAGCTCGACCCAGGAAAACATGAAGCAGAAAAACGCCGTGACGCCGATCCCCGAGCCAATCAGCGGGATGAAGATCTTCACGAAAAACTTGGGGAAGCTATACCCGTCGATGTAGGCCGTTTCGTCGATTTCCTTGGGCACGCCCGACATGAAACCTTCGAGAATCCACACCGCCAGCGGCACGTTGAACAGGCAATGGGCCAAGGCCACCGCGATATGCGTATCGAACAAGCCAATGGACGAATACAGCTGGAAGAACGGCAGCAAAAACACCGCCGGCGGCGCCATGCGGTTGGTCAGCAACCAGAAGAACAAGTGCTTGTCGCCGAGGAAGCGGTAGCGGGAGAACGCGTAGGCCGCCGGCAGCGCCACGCTCAGGGAAATCACGGTGTTGAGGCTGACGTAGTACAGAGAGTTGAGGTAGCCGGTGTACCAGCTCGGGTCGGTGAAGATCACCTTGTAGTTGGCGAAGGTGAAGTCCTGCGGAAACAGGGTCAGGCCGCCGAGGATTTCGGTGTTGCTCTTGAAGGACATGTTCAGCAGCCAGTAGATCGGCACCAGCAGGAACAGGATGTAGACCAGCAGCGGGATCAGCTTGCGCTTGCTCATGTTGGCGGCCTCAGCGGTTGGCGTCGGAGTGGGTCATGGCGGTGTAGAACAGCCAGGACACCAACAGGATGATCAGGAAGTACACCAGCGAAAACGCCGCCGCCGGGCCCAGGTCGAATTGGCCTACGGCCATCTGGGTAAGCGTCTGGCTGAGGAAGGTGGTGGCGTTCCCTGGCCCGCCGCCCGTCAGCACAAACGGTTCGGTGTAGATCATGAAACTGTCCATGAAGCGCAGCATCACCGCGATCAACAGCACGCTCTTCAGTTTTGGCAGCTGGATATGTCGGAACACCGCCCAGCTGGACGCCCGATCAATCCGCGCCGCCTGGTAGTACACATCCGGGATCGCCCGCAGCCCCGAGAAACACAGCAGCGCCACCAGGGACGTCCAGTGCCACACGTCCATCACCAGCACCGTGACCCAGGCGTCCATGGTGTTGGCGGCGTAGTTGTAGCTGATGCCCATCGCGTTGAGCGTGGAACCCATCAGGCCAATGTCGGCACGGCCAAAGATCTGCCAGATGGTGCCGACCACGTTCCACGGAATCAGCAGCGGAATCGCCATTACGATCAACACCAGCGACGACCATCGGCCCTTGGTGGGCATCGTCAGGGCAATCGCGATGCCCAGCGGAATCTCGATCAACAGCACACACGCCGAGTAGATGAACTGACGCAGCAGCGAGTCATGCAGGCGCGGGTCCAGCAGCACCTGTTTGTACCAGTCGGCGCCGACGAAGTAGCGGCTGGATTGGTCGAAGATGTCCTGCACCGAGTAGTTGACCACGGTCATCATCGGGATCACCGCGCTGAAGGCCACCAGCAGGAACACCGGCAATACCAGCCACCAGGCCTTGTTGTTCTGCACCTTGTTCATGGCTGCACCTCAAGCAAGTAGTCATCGGCATACACCATCAGCCACTGCCCCGGAAAGCTGATGGACGCCTGGCCCTCGGGCACCGGTTTGTCTTCGGCCAGGCGCACTTTCAACGGTGCGCCATCGAGGTTGAGGGTCATGATCTTGTAGGTGCCGAGGTCTTCCACATGGGTGACTTGCGCCTGTAGCGCGTCGGGATTGTGCTCATCCCACACATGGATAAATTCAGGGCGGATGCCGACCTGCAGCCTTTTGTAAGGCGTTTCGCCAATGCGCTGCTGCAACGCCTCGGGCAACGCCAGATGTGTCCCGGCAAAGCGCACACCGCCCGCCTCTGCCTGCACCTCAATCAGATTCATCCCAGGGCTGCCGATGAAATAGCCGACAAAGGTGTGGCTGGGCCGCTCGAACAACTCCCGGGGCGTGCCGAACTGCACGATCTGCCCGCCGTACATCACCGCGATCTTGTCGGCGAAGGTCGAGGCTTCCAGTTGGTCGTGGGTCACGTAGACCATGGTGATGTTGAACTGCTCGTGGATCTGCTTGAGCTTGCGCCGCAGCTTCCATTTCAGGTGCGGGTCGATCACCGTCAGCGGTTCGTCGAACAGGATCGCCGACACGTCATCCCGCACCAGGCCGCGGCCCATGGAGACTTTCTGCTTTTCATCGGCAGTGAGGTTGCGGGCCTTTTTGTCCAGCAGGTTTTGCAGGTCGAGCACCTCGGCAATTTCCTGCACCTTGCTGTGAATCTTCGCCTCGGCCATGCCCTGGTTTCGCAGGGGAAAAGCCAGGTTATCGAACACGGTCATGGTGTCGTACACCACCGGGAACTGGAACACCTGGGCGATGTTGCGTTTTTCCGGGGTCAGCTCGTTGACCACCTTGGCGTCGAACAGCACCTGGCCTTCGGACGGGCTGAGCAGGCCGGAGATGATGTTGAGCAAGGTCGACTTGCCGCAGCCCGACGGCCCCAACAACGCGTAGGCGCCGCCCTGCTCCCAGACGTGATTCATCTCGCGAATCGCGTAGTCCTCGGGGCCGTTTGGCTTTGAGCTGTAGCTGTGGGCCAGGTTCTGCAAATGGATCTCGGCCATCAGGCAACCCTCGCGACACGTCGGCCGGGGGCCTGGACCAGCCGTCCCTGGCCATCGAACACAAACAGTTTGTGGGTGGGGATATAGATGCGGATCGGCGCGTCGACGTCGTACTCATGCACCCCGGGCAAGTGCAGCACCAGCAGGAAGTGTTCGCTGCGTACGTGCAGGAAGGTTTCCGAGCCGCTGATCTCGGCGACTTCCACGGTCACTGCCAGCTCCAGGTCATCATCGTTGCTCGGCACCAGGCTGATATGGCTGGGACGCACGCCAAAGCGAAACTCGCCTTCGCCGATGGGCCGCAGGTCGACGTTCAGCGGGAAGTGCACGAAGTTGGCGAAGCTCACTTCATTGCCACTGATGCGCCCGGGCATCAGGTTGATCGGCGGCTCGGAAAACAGCTCGGCCGCCAGCACGGTTTGCGGCTGGTGATAGACCTCGGCGGCCTTGCCGCTCTGGATCACCCGGCCCTCGTGGAGAATCGTGGTGGTACCGCCCAGGGCCAGGGCTTCGTTGGGTTCGGTGGTGGCGTAGATGGCGATGGTGTGACGCGCCTTGAACAGCTCGCGCATTTCCTGGCGCAGTTCTTCGCGCAGTTTGTAGTCCAGGTTCACCAGGGGCTCATCGAACAGAATCAGCTCGGCATCCTTGACCAGCGCCCGGGCCATGGCGGTGCGTTGCTGCTGGCCGCCGGAGAGTTCCAGGGGGTGACGCTGGAGGAATTTCTCGATGCGCAACATTTTCGCGGTTTCGAGGACTTTGCTCTGGATCTGCTCGGCAGAGACTCCGGCCTGGCGCAGCGGCGAGGCGATGTTCTCGAACACGGTCATGGTCGGGTAGTTGATGAACTGCTGATAGACCATCGACACATTGCGCAGGCGCACCGGCTTCTGGGTGACGTCCACGCCATTCATCAGGATGCGCCCGCTGTCAGGCTTGTCCAGGCCGGCCATCAGGCGCATCAGGCTGGTCTTGCCGGAGAGCGTGCGGCCCAGCAATACATTGAAGGAACCGGCTTCGAAACGCAGGTTGGCGTCGTCGATCCAGGTTTGGCCTTCGACAACGCGAGTGACGTGCTCCAGGGTCAATGACATGACACGACCTTTTTATTATTGGAATGGTTCTGGCAGGAGCACAGAGCGAGTTCCGTGCCAACAACCCAAACCTCAGGCCGGTCAACGAGTTAGGCAAAACAGCGATTCGCCTCTGAACAGAAATGAACAGGTCAGGCTGAACAACTGAACAATCGGCGGGTTGACAATGAACAGTTCTGAACAACACTGAACGGGCCTTCCGCACCCCAGAACAACAATAAAGCAAGGGTCACCGCCATGAGCACACCGCTGGCGCACGATGCCATCATCCAGGACTCCTGGCGCCGCTGCCGGGCCTATGGCCTGGATCACCAGAGCACACCGAGCTTCGACCAACTGCCCGCAGACGGCGTCAGCCAGTTGCTGGAAAGCCAGCATTCCCTTGTGCAGACCACCCACCAGGAAGTGCTGCCCTACTACGAAAACATCCTCAGCAATTCCAACTGCCTGATCATGCTTGCCGACAACCAGGGCCAGGTGCTGACTTCGTGGGGCACCCAACGCTTTATCGACCCCAAGCTGGCCCGTGGTTTCAGCGCCGGCGCCAGCTGGATGGAGCGCTCCAGCGGCACCAACGCCATCGGCACCGCCCTGGCCTGTGCCCAGGCAGTGCATATCGAACATGACGAACACTTCCTCAAGGCCAACCGTTTCATGACCGGCTCGGCAGCGCCGATCTTCGATGCGCAGCGGGAAATCATCGCGGTGCTGGATGTGTCCAGCGACAGCTACCTGCCGCCCTCCCACACCCTCGGCATGGTCAAGATGATGAGCCAGACCGTCGAGAACCGGCTGATCCTCAACCTGTTTCGCGGTGAGCATTTCCAGCTGACGTTCAATACCGGGTTGAACAATCTCGACAGCCAATGGGCCGGGCTGCTGATTTTTGATGAAAGCGGCCAGGTACTGTCGGCCAATCGCCGGGCCGACAACCTGCTGGGCATCAGCCTGTCGCGGGTGTTGATCGACAGCCTGTTCAAGGTCTCGCTGCTGGAACTGCTCAACCAGCCCGAAGGCCTGCCCTTCTCGCTGCAAGCCGCCGGACGCAACCGTTTCCAGTGCCTGCTGAAACGGCCGAAACAGGCGCCAGTGCAGGCTCGCGTGTTTGTGGAAACGAAAAAGCCCCGCGAACCTGGCCCCACGGCCATCAGTCTCAAGACCCTGCACTTCGGCGATACCCGCGTGGAAAAGGCCGTGCGTCAGGCCGAACGCCTGCTGGAAAAGGATATTCCGTTGCTGATCCACGGTGAAACCGGTGTCGGCAAGGAAGTGTTCGTCAAAGCCCTGCACCAGGCCAGCTCTCGCAGCCAACAAGCGTTTATCGCGGTCAACTGCGCAGCGATCCCCGCCGAACTGGTGGAGTCGGAACTGTTCGGCTATGAAAAAGGCGCGTTCACCGGCGCCAACCAGAAAGGCAGCATCGGGCTGATCCGCAAGGCAGACAAAGGCACGCTGTTCCTCGACGAGATCGGCGACATGCCCCTGCCGACCCAGGCCCGGCTGTTGCGGGTATTGCAGGAACGCTGTGTGCAGCCTGTAGGCAGCAGCGAGTTGTACCCGGTGGATTTGCGGATCATCTCCGCCACCAACCGCTCGCTGCGCGAACAGGTACAGCTCGGGCGTTTTCGCGAAGACCTGTATTACCGCATCGGCGGCCTGACCCTGGAGCTCCCGCCGCTACGGGAGCGCACGGATAAACAGGCGCTGTTCAAGCAGCTGTGGCAACAGCATCGCGAGCCGACGCAGTGGGCCGGGTTGAGTAACGAGGTGCTGGCCTTGTTTGAACAGCATCCGTGGCCGGGGAATCTACGCCAGGTGAGCAGCGTGTTGCAGGTGGCACTGGCCATGGCGGAAGAGCAGCCGATTCGGGCGGAACATTTGCCGGATGATTTTTTTGTGGATTTGAATGGGGTGGTGCCGGTGTGTGATGCAGTGGATGACAGTCTGGACCTGAATGAGCGACTGAAGGCGGTGGGCGGGAATATCTCTCACCTGGCCAGAGAGCTTGGCGTCAGCCGCAATACCCTCTACAAACGCCTGCGACAAAACGGGAATTCTGTGTAGAAACACAATCAAAAATGTGGGAGCGGGCTTGCTCGCGAATGCGCTGTATCAGTCGCTGATGCTTTAACTGACAGTCTGCATTCGCGAGCAAGCCCGCTCCCACATTGGAACTACATTGGGTTTGAGAAGTGGGTTCAGTTCAGGACCGGCCTTGCCCCCATTGGCACTTTGCGCCCTGGCGCCGCCATTTCAAACAACTGCTCCACCCGAGCACTCTCCTCCTCACTCGGCTTGATCGCCCATGCACACGCCACAAAAATCCCCGCATTGACCACCAGCCCCACAATCCCGCTGGTCAACGACCCCAGCCCGGGAATGTCGTCCGGGTACATCGTCGTCAGCACAATCGCCACCACGATCCCCGCCAGCATCCCGGCAATCGCGCCTTCCTTGTTGCCGCGGCGGCTGAAAATGCCGAAGAACAGCGGCACCGCCAACTGGATAATCCCCTGGTAGGAAATCTGCGCCAGCAATTGCAGTCGCGCGTAATCAAAGGTCAGGTATGCCAGCACCGAGGCGGCAACGATAAACACCACCATCCCGGACTTGGCCAGCAGCGTCAGTTGCCGGTCGGTACGCGGGGTGTTCCAGGTGGCAAGGTCGTTGGCGAACTGGGTGCCGCAGACCTGCACGCAGCCGTCGACGTGGCCGATGCTCGCCGCCAGCACGATGACGATCGCCAGCGCCAGCATCCACGGCCCGCCGATGTCGAACAGCGAGAGGAACCAGCCTTGTTGCGGGTGCGCGATGACGTTCGGGTCCTGACTGATGGCCGCGGCAAACAGCATCAGAATCCCGTAGAAACCACCCACCAACAGGATCGTGTACAGCGTGCCTTTCTTCACCGCCTTGACGCCGCTGGCGGTGTAGATGCGCTGGAAGCTCATGGGCCAGCACATCGAGCCGATCACGCCGGTGAAGATCAGGCTGAACATGTACAGCGGGCCGTAACCGGTGCCGCTGGCGCCGGGAATCAGCAACATTTTCGCCGGCAGGTGCGCCAGGTTGGAGAACGACGCCTGGTCGCCGAACAGCAGGAACACACACAGCGCCGCACACACGACATAGGCGATCAGGCCCTGGAACATGTCGGTCATGATCAGCCCGCGCATGCCCATGCTCACGGTCCAGTACTGGCGTACCAGCACCACCACCACGCCGGCGACCAGGCAGGTGGTGACGCCCCAGCGGCCGAAGCTGGCGAACTGGAACAACATCGCCAACGCCTGGATGCCCATCACCACCCACGGGAATACCGAGATGATGCCGATGATCGAGGCCACGCGCTTGACCACCGGGCTGTTGAAGCGCATGCCGAGCAAGTCCGGCTGGGTGCGCAGGTTGAAACGCTGGCCCCAGGTCCACGCGCGGCGGGCCATCAGGTACATTGCCGTCACGCCAAGGGTGGCGTAGACCATGCCGTAGAAGCCCAGGGCGCCGCCGATGGTCAGGGCGAAAAACGCGGTAAAGGTCGAGCCCGGCCACCACGAGTTGGTGTAACACATGGCGATGTACCACGGCCCATAGGAGCGCCCGCCTACGGCGTAATCGGAAAAACTCGTGCTCTCGCGGTTGGTGGCGTACAGCACGGCGATCATCCCGGCCAGGAACAGGCCGATGACGCCGAAGGTGATAAAGAGGTTGGCATCGCTGGCGGTGCTGATCATTGCGCATCCCCCTCTTCGGGTATTTCGCCGGCCTTCAATTCGGCGACGTACAACGCCCACAGGCCCAGGCCTGCGAGGACTGCAATGGCGATCCAGTAGAAGATCGGCAACGGTATGCCCAGTACCAACGCGGTACTGCCGCTCACGCTCAAATAGAACGGCGGGAATAAGGCGAGCATCAGCAACAGGAAAAAGTACACGCCGAAGAGTTGGCTTTTCAGGCGTCCGGGTGGTGCGCTATCAGATTTCATGAGTCGGGTGCTCCTTGAATTTGTGGATCGTTTTTTTGTGTGATCAAACAAAAATCAAGCAGTGAAAACGCAGGCACCAATCAGCGCCCAAGTGACTTCATTCAATGCATTATTGTTGTCTGGCGCAGGCTCAAGCCTGTCTTAGCCAGGTTTCCCATTGCGAATCGTTGATGATGCTGCGGGCACGCATGTGCTTCCAGGTGCCGTATTTATAGAAGTCGAAATCCAGCTGCGACACCGCGTGCTGCACCATCGCCCAGGTCGACCATTTGATGTCCGCCAGGGCCTTGTGCAACTTGATGCGCGCGAGGTTCTGCGGGGTGACCTGGCCGAAGTAATCCTCGATCAGGGCCAGTTCCATTTCATCAGTGAAAAACATCTCGCCGAACCACAGCGCCAGTTCGTAATGCCGGTCGTTGTTGGAGGCGTATTCGAAGTCCACCAGACGAATTTGCCGACGGTCGTTGAGCATGAAATTACCCGCCAGGGTGTCATTCATGCAGGGAGCCAGGTCGATGCCGGAAGCTTGCAGCACACCCCGGGCGCGGTCGCATTGGCGGCGCAGCCAGGCGTCGTCGGCGGGCTTGCAGCCGTTGAGTTGCTCCACCTGCCGCTGGTGCTCGGCAATCATGTCGAACACGGTCTTGGTCTGCACCAGTGGCGGCTGGTCGTTGAACGCCTTGAGGGCGTGCAGCGCGTTGTGGCGCACGTCGCGGTCGAGGAAGTCGTGGTTGGAGGAGGCGCGCCAGCCCTCCATGAACTCGAAGACTTCCACGCCGAACTCTTCAAGGAATGCGAACACCGGCGCGCCATAGCCGGTTTGCGCCGCCTTGAGGCTGGCGTCGTGGGCCGTGCGGCGGTCGATGAACATCTCGGTGCCCACGCCCGGCACCTTGAAGAAATACGCAGTGTCGATCCCGGCCACTTCCACCCGCCAGTTGGTGTTGGAAATCCCGCCGCTGACCGGTTCATAACGAATGCCGGTGCCGCCCCAACTGGCAACCCCGCGCACCGCCGCTTCCAGCTGACACTCTTGTGGCGTACACGCCTCACCTAACGCTTTCATGCCTGCCCCTCCTGTACCTGACGTAGCCAACCTTCAAACCGCGGGTCTTGCAGACTTTGGCGGCAGCGCAACAGCGTCCACTGCCCGACCTTGGAAAACTCCAGCGGCCGCGCCGAGGTAGCGCCGACCCACAGGCCCCAGAGCGTCCAGTACCAATCGTTGATCAAGGCGTACAAGCGGCAGCGCGCATAGTCGCTTTCACGGCACTCGCCGGCCCAGGCATGGATGCCTTCGCGCCAGTCGTTTTCGAAGACGTACAACTCATTAAGGCTGATGGCCACGTCGTACCAGGGATCACCACTGCCGGCGTAATCGAAGTCGATCAGTTGCAAGGCGCCGTCCGGGCCGATCATCACGTTGCTCGCCACGCCGTCGCCGTGCAGCGGCACCGAGTCGCTGGCGTTCAGTTGCAGCGAGGTCCAGGCCAGGTCAATGCAGGTACTGATCCAGGCGTGGTCGATGGGCAAGGCCACGCTGTAGCGCACGCATAATTCGCGCAGGTGCTGGATGTCTTGCAGCGGCGAGCGGGCGAAGCCCGGCGAGGTGCCTTGGTGCAATTGTTTCTTCAGGGCCCAGAGCGCTTGCAGGCGCTGGGGCTGCATCAATTCGTCGAGGCGGGCCCAACGCCACTCGCTGGTGGGCAACGCATCCAGCAGCAACACGCCGGCCGTGGCATCCACCAGGCGCACACCCGGCGTCACGTCGCAATCAGCTGCCAGTTGGGTGGCGCGGGCAGTGCGTTCAATGTCGATCAGCGCGCGCATGTCGTCATGCAAGACTTTGGCGTAACACTGGCCCCACGGTGCGCTGACGGTAAAACCGGCCCACTCGGTGGCCAGGCGTACCGGCGAGGCAATCCCGGCGGTGCCCTCTTCGACCACCACATGGGCGGACAAGCCGGCGGCCTCCAGGGCGCCCAGCAGCCGTGACTTTGCTTGCAAACGACTCGACATGGCAGACCTCATCGGTAGGCGTTGGGGGTGGAACAGGCGCGGTGCAGCAACGCGGTCAGCATGTGCAGGCCGTTGCGCATGTCCTGTTCGCTGGTGAATTCCGCTTCGTTGTGGGACACGCCATTGCTGCTCGGGATAAACAGCAGGCACACCGGGTAATGCCGGCTCAGGCTGATGGCGTCGTGGCCTGACACGGTGACGCTGTTGCCGATGGGCAAGCGCAGTTGCTGGCCGACGCCGTAGGCCAGCTCGGCAAAACCGTGATGCAGGTGGCTCGGCTCACGCAGGGCGCGGCTTTCGATGCTGTAGTCAGTCGACGTGGCGCTGGCGGTGGCCTTGAGGCTGGCGTCCAGGCGCGCACCGGCTGCGGCCAGTAATTCGGTGTCGGGCGAGCGGTACTCGACATGCAACGTCACGCTGGAAGGCACCACGTTGGGGGAATTGGGATAGATCTCCAGGCGCCCCACCGAGCTGTGCAGTTGCACGCCGTGCAGGTCGGCCTCGGCCCGCACCGCAGTGATCGCGTGGGCGGCGGCCAGCAAGGCATCCTTGCGTGCAGCCATGGGTGTAGGACCGGTGTGGTTCTGTTCACCGATGAACCGAATCCGTTGCTTGAGGGCGGCCCAGGTGTCGCGCACCACACCGATGGCCAGCCCGTCGCGCTCAAGGCCATCACCTTGTTCGACGTGGATTTCCACATAACCGGCGACGTCCAGCTCGACGCGGCCCTCCCCCAGATAACCAATCTGCTGCAGCGCATGCTTGAGGCTGATGCCATCGCCATCGCGGCAGGCCCAGGCGTCCTGCAGGGCCAGGTCACCGGTGAACACGCTGCTGCCGATCAGGCTGGGCTGGAAACGCGCGCCCTCCTCGTTGGTCCAGTTCACCACCGCCAGGTTGCACGCCGGTACTTCGCCGCGCTCGCGCAGTTGGCGAGCCAGGCTGGCCACCGCGACTGCGCCGGCCAGTACGCCATAGACCCCATCGAAACGCCCGGCACTCGGCTGGCTGTCCAGATGCGAACCACACAGCACGTAGGGCGCTTCTGGATTAAAGGTGATCAAACCGAACATGTTACCCACTGCATCCACACGCACGTCAAAACCGCGTTCAGTCAGCCAGGCCGCGAACAGGTCGCGCACGGCGCCGTCTTCGGCCGAGGCGGCGAGGCGATGCAGCCCACCGGCCTTGGTCGCGCCGATGGCCGAGGTGTCGCGGAACAGCGCCTCGAAGGTTTCAAGGTCCTGTTCACTGGGCACCAGCAACTCAGGGGTAAAGGATATCGACATGGGCTTGCTCCAGGCGGGTCGCAAAGTCGTTGGACGGCGCACGATTGGTGACCAGGGTCGTGATGGCGCTGAACGGCAGCGTATTGATAAAGGTGCGGTGGCCGAACTTGGCGTCATCGGCCAGGATCACGCTGCGCAGGCTGTGTTTGGTCAGTTCCCGGCGCAGCAGCGCCTCGGGCTCCTGGTAGTCCATGAACCCCAGCTCCAGGTCGACAGCGCCGATACCCATGAAGGCAATGTCGTAGTGAAACTGTCGGACGAATTCCAGGGTGTGGGCGCCAATCAGCGCGTTGTCGTTGCGGCGCACATCGCCAGGCACCACCAGCACCTGGTTGGCGCTTTGTTCGGTGATCAGGCGGGCGATGTCCAGGGAGTTGGTGATGATGCGCAACTGGCTGAACGCGGTCAGTTGCTGGGCCAGGGCCAGGGTCGAGGTGCCGGTGTCGAGAAACAGCACCATACCTTCGCTCACCAGCTTCGCCGCACACACTGCAATGCGCGTCTTGGCCTGGGGCTTGATGCGGCTGCGCACTTGCAGCGGCTGTTCTTCGTTGAGCCGCGGCAGGATCGCGCCGCCGTGGATGCGCCGCAGCTTGCCGGCTTCTTCCAGGTACTTGAAGTCGCGGCGGATGGTTTCTTCGGAGACGAACAGCGCCTGCGCCAGGTCCGACGCCTTGACGCGCTGGTGTTGGGTGAGCAGGAGCATGATTTCGTCGAGACGTGGCTGGTTGAGCATAAAAGAGGTATTCCAGGGCAGGTTCAGGCGGCCGGTATTGCGCGCCCCACGGCGAAACGCGGCGCGAGCCGGTCCAGCGGGGAGCATAGAACGTAATACAGCCATGGACAGGGTCACGGGTACCTCTCACTCATCAGGGTGTGAAAGGGCAGGACAACACAAAGCGTTTATCACGGGCGGGCTTCTTTTGAGCCCACTCCGGGTGCAATCAATCAGGGCATCAGCATCGGGGGGAGGTGCTGATCCCAGGGGGCGATGGCTTCGACGGCCGCGCAGAATTGCAGCACCTGGGCGTCGGCAAAACGTGGGCCGATCACCTGCAGGCCAATCGGCAAACCGCTCGGGCTGAAGCCGCAGGGCAGGCTGGCAGCGGGGTTGCCGGTGATATTGAACGGATAGGTAAACGGCGTCCAGCGGGCCCAGGGCACCGCGCCCTCCTCGCCCGGCCAGCCCTCGGGGGCAACCCGGTCGGCGGCGAACGGCAGGATCGGCATCGTCGGCATCAGCAGTACGTCGTAGTCATTAAACAGCGCGTGTACCTGATTGGCGAACAGTGCACGTTGCTGCACAGCCTTGAGGTAGGCCGCCAGATCGTAATCAGCGGAGCGCTTGATCAGCGCAGCGAAACCCGGGTCCAGTTGGTCGAGGCGATCGGCCAGGGATTTGCCATAGGCGATCCCGCGCCCGCCGACCCACAGGGTTTCGAAGGTGGCCAGCGGGTCTTGCCAGTCCAGGGTCAGGGTGGTGACGGTGACCGGCAGCTCATCCGCAAGGTAATGCACCGCCGCTTCGACCGTGGCGGCGATGACCGGGTCCACCGGCGTATCGAACAAGGTCGGGCAATACGCCACACGCACAGGGCCCAGCGGTTGGTCGCAGCGCGCCAGGTAGGACTCGGTGGGCGCGGGCAAGGCCTGGTGATCCAGCGGATCGGGCCCGGAGAGGATATCGAAGAGCAACGCGCTGTCGCGCACGGTACGGGTGATCGGGCCGGCGTGGCTGAGCATTTCAGTGGCGGACCAGGGCCAGGTGGGGATGCGCCCCAGAGAGCCTTTAAGAGCGAATGCACCGCAAAAGGCGCCGGGAATGCGCACCGAACCGCCGCCGTCGGAACCCAGCGTGGCCGGGACCATGCGTGCGGCCACCGCAATGGCCGAGCCGGAACTGGATCCTCCGCTGGTGAGCTGGGGGTTCCAGGGGTTGCGGCCATTGCCGAAAACCCGGGAGGTGCTGGCGCCGGTCCAGCCGAATTCGGTGGTGGCGGTCTTGCCGAGGATGATCGCGCCGGCCTCCTTGAGGCGGCGGATGATCGGGGCGTCCTGGGTGGGGACGTTGTCCAGGCCGGTCAGCGAACCGCGGGTGGTGCGCAGATTGGCGGTGGAGAACAGGTCTTTGATGCCGAAGGGGATGCCGTGGAGCGGGCCACGAAATTGGTTGGCCTGCGCTTCTGCGGTCAGGATTTCAGCCTGCTCCCGCGCGGATTCGGTGTAGACGTCGCCGAAGGCATTCAGTGTGGGATTGTGGGTTTTGATGGCTTCGAGGCTTTGCTCGACCAGTTGCACAGGGGTCAGTGTGCCTTGGCGGATGCTTTCGGCTGCGTGCAGGACGCTGGGCATGTGGGTCAGTGAGGTATCAGTCTTCATTGAGCATCCTGGGACATCTGCGAAATGATCCAGCGGGTACGTCAATAGACGCCAAGGGAATGGAAGCTGTCAAGTTGGATTTGTTGCGTATGTGGGTTTTGTGGGATTTATTTTTGTCGGAGATTTGGCTTACGAAAACGGGTCGGTTTAGCCGGGGATTTGGCGAAACGTCCTATCAGTAGCAGTGGATAGCTCTGACTTCTTTCTCTTACAAACCTCTGCAAAGTCCCTCGCCTGATCACACAGCGCGAGGGAACGCCGATGTTTTTTTCGATTAATGCCCTGCCCGATGGGGCTGCCTCTTGAATCCCGCCATAGGCAGGTTGGCCCTGGCTCCCATGGATGTGGAGACGAAGGACGTTGAAGCGGTCTTTCGTAACTTCAGGGAGTGCCTTAACACGTTTGACGATTGGGCTGAGAGCTTCTGGAGCTTTTCGTCGCTGGAAGTCGAGCAGGTGTTCAAGGTTGGGGATGAGGTCGCGCTGGTCGCGCCTGTTTCCTCTAGAGCCCCCAGTACCACCGTTGCAATGTGCAAACCCAATGGTGCGCTGACCCTGGTGCATATGTTTGAGAGCAAGCGGTTTGTGCCGATCGGCAACACGCCGGTCATGCTCCAGGCCATCGCCGAGGACGGCAGCCTGATCGGTCCCCGCATTCATAAAACCATCGGCCCCAGCGGCATCCTCGAAATCACCGACTGCACGCGCGACCAGCAGTATCAGGTCAGCTTCTACCCCGATGTTTCCAAGGATCACGTCAAGGCGCTCTACGCCTCCTATCAGTCGGTGATCAGCTCACTGGAAAGCAGCTTGCGCAGTGAATGGACGAGCACCTTCGAAGAGCAGTGGAAACAGTACTCAAACGCCAGCGCCCTCGACCGTCGCAAGTTGATGGACGCCGCGTTTGTGCGAGGGATTACGAACACGCTGTACAGCCTTTGGGACGGTATTCCAAACCTGTACGACTGGCTGGCGGACATCAAACCCAATAGCGAAAAGTTGCTGCAGTACCTCTCCCAAGGCGAGCTTGAAGAGCTGTTGAAGCTCAGCAATGAGGCCATTGCCAACGGTCTTCTGGTGCTGAGCGATGAACCGCTGTTGTTCATCTATCTGTCGGCGATGGTCAGTTGGGCGCAATTGCTTCCGCCGCCGGACATGAACGAGCTGCTGGGGGAAATGACTTCCGAGGTACTGCTCAACCTGCTGTTGCTGTGGGCTACCGGTGGCATGGGTGTGGCGGTGCGTTTGGGCCCGCAGGTGCTGGGCAAGGTCAGGTCCGGCCGGGCACGGGTGTTACTCGAGCAGATGGCCAAGTTGGGCGAGGCACCACGGCTGGACTGGCACCCCAGTGTGCTTAAGCCGGTGTCGCTTAAAAATGACCCAGTGTCGATCAAGGCAGCGGCCGTGCCGTTGAAGGCCGGTGTAAACGAGGTTTCGAATCCGGCAGCGCTGGTCCGAAAGCCTAAAGCGGCGCGCACGGCGCTGGTGAAGCAAGAACATGTGGATGATGCCCCGGCTTCGGCGAAAACCCCCAATGGTGATGCTTCGGTCTGTTCGGCGAATACCTGTACCAATGGCTGCCCGGTTTCGATGGTTACTGGTGAGGAACTGCTGACCCTCACGGATGGCTCGTTGGAGGGTGTGCTGCCATTTGCCTGGACGCG